>RFHA01000267.1 GCA_003696565.1 Chloroflexota bacterium | reverse complement strand
TTATTGACACCCAGGTTGTTATCGAATACACGGACAACCGGCTCGCATGAAATTTGTGCTGGTTCGGCGCAAATTTCCAGAGCGACTTGTACCACGCCCAAATCCACCCGATCAAGCAAATAGGTCACCCGGATGTGATTCCATGAGACTTGTGTACGCCCTTCTTCTCTAATCTGATCTGCGCTTGGGGGAGGTGCCACCGGTGTTGTGCCATCTCCGCGTAATAACGCAACCAACGGACCGTCGTTTGTGGGGGTTGGTGTGGGTCCTGGTCCATTACACCAAAGTGTTTCACAAAAGGTTAGCGGGCGTACGCCTTCTAGCGTTGGTAAGCGGGCATAAATATCCGGGTCAAGCGTTGTCCAACGACGATCAACATATAGACCGAACCCGTCACCAGTTACAAACATCATGTTAGATTCGCCGTAGTTTCGATACCAAGCCCGAAATTCTGTACCACGTGGCATGATGCCCATATATTGCGTTGCACCGACATCCAGATATGAAAACGCATTTAACGATTCCGCGCTAAATTCGCGATCTGCGGCATCTTCAATATCTTCTTCTGTTGGCTGGGGCGGGTTTTCCGTCAGGCTGTTGACTGTAAAATCCACAATATTGCAAAAATCAGAGGCGTTTTGCAGTGTTTCATCAATAGTGAAGCCATAGTTGATTTGTGCAATGAAGGTTAGTGCCTGTGTGGCTGGTTCACACCGATTGAGAGGGTCTTCTCCTTGCCAGCCAAATGGACGAACATCTTCACCGAGTAATGTATCTGCCAATAACTCTAAGTTGAAGCGCAAATTACGATAGGCTGCTGCTAATGAATCCGGTACAAAAAACACCCAACCTGGTGGACGTTGATCCCGTCCGATTTGGGTATCTGCTAAATTGTTTAGATCAGCGTTGAGATCATCAGCTAAAGTTGGGCTGTTTTCGTCATCACCTTGTGACCATGTCCAGCCAATTGGACGAGTAGATAACCCTAGCACCTCATCTGCCAAACGTTCCAGATCACCACGCACGGCTAACACTTGTTGGGGCAATTGCGCTGAGTCGGCTGGGGTTCCCGTGCCTGGAGCGGAAAAAATAATGTTGACCAGATCATTCTCAATTTCCTGCCGTAGTGCTTCACAATAATTAAAGACATTATCAGCAGTATCTGGCTGTGTATTATAAATTTCATCCAACAGACGCACCAAATTTTGAATTGTGCGATCACAGCGATAAATAGGCGGCGCGCCATTCCAACCAGGAGGACGTATCCGCTCTCCAAAAACAGTATCCGCGGCAACTTCTAGATCATGCCGGACATTACGCGCTAATAGCTCTTGATTGCCAGATGTCGCCCCGAACCAGTCCGGCGGGCGGGTATTAGCTCCATAAATTTGTTCAGCCAACAGCTCATTGTCAAACCATAAGTCCACCACGATGGTTGGGGACTCTAGGTCAGTATTGAATGTCCAACCATCTGGACGCACGCCTTCACCAAGTTGTTCATTGGCTAGCAGTTCTAAATCCTGCCGCGCTTGTAAAATGAATAATTGAAATAAATTGGCTTGGCGGTTTGGGATTGCCCACACTGCTGTGCCAAAAATTAACAGCATCACCAACATAACCAGACGACGCATGGTTGTTTCCTCATAATCTCTGTTTTGAATCAAATCCTGCGCTGATTATAGCACGTTGGAGAGATCGGGCATAATGGGTACAAGGGGGTATATGTGGTGATTGCCAAGATATACCCCTGACGAGGGTAGTCACTCCATCAATGAGCGTTTATATACACTAAAATTAGCTCTACTGATGGGGTGACCAACGTTAGCTTTTGATATACGTTTTAAGGTTACCGGGTGACGAACTCAATTTGCATGTCCTCTGTGCAGCTTGTATCTAGTGGCTCACCTGGATTTGTTAGGAAATCAACGGCGACGCGGGTGCCACATAATGAGAAGATTGCGCCATGACCCGTTGCGGGGAACACCACATGTTCTGCATTTGGTAAGGATGCAGCGACCATATCGCCATAAGCTGGGGGCGTAATCGGATCATATTCACCAGACATCAATAACGTAGGAACATCAACCGTCACTGGATCATCAGTATATGCGTCGAGTTGTGGCACATTCCACAGGGCACAACTTTCTGGTATCGTATCGACCTCAAACGCATGTTGTAGTGCAGGATGGATATTTTCTAAATCAATTTGGTCGTAGTCTGCATCTTCTGCACATAGCACAGCGTTATACATGCCACTGGCTAACGAAAAATCAAAGTCAAAAATGGTTACCAGTAACGATAGGATTTGATAATCTCCGTCACGAATAGCGAAAATTAAGTTTGGTAACACCGGTAAGAACTCACTGACATACAGCGATTGAAATAACTTGCCGATCAGGTCATCCCCATTGAATGAAATATCGAGTTGCTGCGTTGGGTTGAGGTAATTATCCCAAGCAGAAAATGTCACTGGATTCTCATTTAATTCTGCCACGAGGTTATAAAATTCGTTTTCCAAATCCGGGTAGGCGTTGGAGCAGGCTTCATCGGCGGCGCACGCTGCAAACAGTTTATCAAAAGCACGCTGCGCGGTTTGTGCGACTTGCTCAACAAAATCTAATTCCAGCGGCACCACTGCATCCAAAATAACACTACGCAGCGTTTCAGGATAATCGCGCATATAATGCTGCGCTAACATTGTCCCATAAGAAACGCCATACAGATTGATCTGATCGTAGCCGAGTGCTTGCCGTACAGCGTTGATGTCTGCTGCGTTTTCTAGGCTGTTGAATGCACCAAAGTCGATCCCTTCCGCAGTTAATCGGTTATAACAAGCGGTTTCTGCGGCTTGATATAAGGGTAAGAATGCCTCAACGGGGATGTCTTCGCCAATTGTATCAAAGGTCAGGTCTTGCATTTCTGTGCAGGATAGCACCGGATTCGCAAATAATGTTCCCCGTTGTTCAATCAACACCACATCCCCCAGTGCTAAAGTGCCATCGCCCAGCATCAAATCCGTAAAAACTGGGACGAAAGATTCCACTACAGAGCCACCTGGTCCGCCTTGCACGACAAACAACGGCTCACCTGGCGTGTCATTGGTGGATGGGATGATAACTACAAATACCTGAATGGTGTTCCCATCTGGTTGAGCGTGGTATTCTGGCACGGTAACATAGCCGCACGTAATTCCTAGCCGTTCTATGGCACGCGCATCGATAACCTCTGGGCAAGTAGTGGGTTCAAACGTCTCATTTTGTGCGGCGATTGGCATAACACTCAACATCACCAATAGACCTAGTAGTATTTTTTTTATCATGCTTATCTTCTCCTAAAACGTGATTAGATACTCGATAGTTGTTGTTGATTATGTCAACTTTAGTTATGGGCGGGTGGTGCTTTGCATCAAATCCATTCCATAATATTTTGCTATAGTTTGACTTTTCCATTATAGTGGGTTTTATGTGTAATGTGCAAAACAGTACATAAACAACAGCAACTCTATGACATTACGTCCAAAATGTAAAAAAGTTGTGATGTTTTTACGCTATAATGGATAATTAATTACGAAAAATAATACGTGGAGGTTGTGATCCCGTGATTGGCAAACAATTAGGTAGTTATCAAATCATCGACAAACTTGGCGCGGGGGGCATGGCAAGTGTCTATCTTGGCTATCAAGCGGCGGTAGACCGGCAAGTTGCTATTAAAGTTCTACCACCACATCCTGGTTTAGACTCCGCTTTTGTAGAGCGGTTTGAGCAAGAAGCTCGTACCATCGCTAAATTGCAACATCCACATATTTTGCCGCTTTTTGACTATGGTAAGCAGGATGATATTATTTACTTGGTCATGGCATATGTTGATGGCGGCACCTTAGAAGATCGTATCGCCCAAGGCGGGATTCAACTGCGCACGATTGAGAAGATTTTGCGGGAAATCGCGAGTGCGCTGGATTATGCTCATCGTCAGGGGATCATTCATCGCGATATTAAGCCAGCGAATATCCTGCTGGATGGGGAAGGGCATGCGCTTTTGGCGGATTTTGGCATTGCAAAATTAGCTGAAAGCAGTGCTAACCTCACTGGTACGGGGGTGGTGGGTACGCCAGCTTATATGTCACCGGAACAAGCACAAGGGTTATCTATTGATCCGCGTTCAGATATTTACTCGCTTGGTGTGGTTGTTTATCAGATGCTAACTGGTGAGCAACCTTTTGATGCACCATCTGCCATGCAATTAATCTTGAAAATTATCCAAGACCCGCCGCCTAATATCTTACAAAAAGTAGCATCTTTGCCAGAGGAATTAGGCGAAGTGATGCAAACAGTATTGGCAAAAGACCCGGATGAACGTTATCAAACGGCTTCCGCCTTTGCAGAAGCGTTTAGTCAGGCGATTCATCAAGACCGTGATTCGCTAGCAGCAATACGGGCGGCTTTACCATTAGAAGATCAACCCACAGAAGTGCGTGAAAAACCGACAATTCTACTTGGGCAGAATACCTCAGACCATACAACCGGGCAGACGGTCATTGTGCAGCAAGGTGTCAGCCCATTGGTGTTATTAGGTGGATTTGCCATCATTGCCGTTGCATTGGTGTTGGTTGTGTTATTGATTGTCACCAGAGATGATGATGAGCCAAATGTTGTTGATACACCCGTTGTATCATTACCAACTGAAACCCCACCCCAACCAACTGATTTACCCCAGCCAACAACCCCAACGTTTGGGCAGGTGCGTTTTGGCATGTCAGCTATTCCTGGTGATACCGTTATGCTAGAAGTGAGCGCGTTAGATGAACCATCTGCTGGGCATGTTTATATCGCTTGGTTGGTGAATACTGCGCAAGATACTTATATCAAATTGGGTGAACTCCGCTTAGACCTACTTGGTTCAGCTGAACTGACGTATACTGATCCAGAAGGGGAGATTTTGCCAATATTGTATAACGCCGTGTATATCTCTGAAGAAACTGACGCTACAACAGACACCCTAAACGGTGATGTGGTGTATCGTGCGGCTGTTCCGATTGAAGTCAGCCAGGTTTTACGGCAAATTTTGGTTGAATCACCAGATGGCTTGAATGGCGGTAGCTTGTTGGATGGGGCAAAAAGCGAAGTAGAGGCTGCTGTTCGGCATGCCGGCTTGGCTTCTAATGCGGCAACAGCCGCGTCTATGCACAGCCATGCTGAACATACCATCAATATTTTGCGTGGTGAACGCATTGATTATGACGGGGATGGCAGCGGCGTTAACCCAGGGCGGGGTGTTGGGTTATACACCTTTTTGGAACAAATGGAAACGCTTTTAGTGGAAGCTGTTACCCAAGAGGATGCAACGCCTGATTTACAGCGTAACGCGGAATTTTTACGGGTTTGCTTACAAAATACCCGCTTACGTGCTAACCGAATTATTGCATTAGAGCAAGAATTGCTTGCCTCAGACAGTGTGGAGGCTGTGCAGGAACAGGCAGCAGAATCTACATTATTAGCGGCTCAGTTAAATGATGGTGATGACCTCAACGAAAACGGACGCATTGAGCTTTTTGAAGGGGAGTGTGGGCTTGCCCAAATTTCTGATTCCGCTATCTATATTACCAATATGGATGTTATTAAGGTTGAGTAATCGCCTGCGATAATCCCATATATAATAGAGGTATAGATGGCATCAAGGAGGTGCCCACATGGCAATGATTAAACCAGATAACCATAACGCCGTGGTGCCGTTATCACCTGCTGCTAAAAATGTGATTGTTGCTGCGGTGAGCAGTGGCGCGTTATGGATTGTACAGCGGATGGTGCGATACCTGCTCCGGCGTGGGGCATCCGTTGTTCAAATTAAGCCCCAAAATCGTCCTTCTACCGACCATACCAAGAAGTGGCTCACGGTTCATATTGGCAGGCGGGTTTATCGCCGCTTACCAAGTGGGCAAATGATCGAATCTGGTGAAGAATATATCATCCATTTTGATGGGGATACGCCGGATGACCTTTCGATCACGCTAGGAGGGACGAATTGACTTTAGCATGTGTTACGGGTGCATCAAGTGGGATTGGTGCTGAATATGCGCGGGCATTGGCAGAACGAGGTTACAACTTAATTATCACCGCTCGGCGTGCAGAAAAATTACAAGCGTTGGCAGATGAATTACAGCAAGCTCATGGGGTTAGTGTTCGGGTTATCACGGCGGATTTAACGCATGAAGCTGATCTTTTACGGCTAGTAGAAGTCATTGAGCAAGAGACTGAGCTTGATCTGTTAATTAACAACGCTGGTTTTGGGACAACGGGCGATTATGCCACTGTAGAAATCGACCGGCAGATTGATATGGTACGTGTGCATATTGAAGCACCGATGCGCTTGTGCCGGGCAACACTACCCAATATGATCCAACGTGGTAAGGGGTATATAATCAATGTGTCATCTATTGCTGCGTTCCTGACCACGGGCAGCCCAACGTATACCGCAACAAAAGCCTTTTTGAATAATTTTTCACTCTCTTTGCAGTCTGAAGTAAAAAAGACGGGAATCCGTATCCAGGCATTATGCCCCGGATACACTTATAGTGAATTTCATGACACAGATGAATTTTCCTCGTTCAGCCGGTCACAAATTCCACGCTGGTTATGGATGACTTCTGAGGCGGTTGTCAAACAATCGCTGGAAAAACTGGATCGCAGGCGGGTTATCCTTATCCCCGGCTTTCAAAATCGCCTCTTGGTGGTGCTGATGCGTACCGGCTTTTTGCCGCTGATTAGTTGGCTTCGTAATCGACTTGTTCGTGAGCGTTAAGATGATGCGTTATCGATTGATCGATAAATTAGGTGAAGGCGGTATGGGGGTGGTCTATCGTGCGATAGACCGCTTGATCAATGAACAAGTGGCATTGAAAAAAGTGACCGTGCCTGATGATGCCTTGCGTTTTGCTTCTCGTACAGATGAAGCCATGAATGTGAGAGAGGCACTAACACGTGAGTTTAAAACACTGGCATCTTTACGCCATCCCAATGTTATCAGCGTGTTAGATTATGGCTTTGATGATGGTCAACCGTTTTACACCATGGATTTGCTGACAGACGCAACCCCAATTAACCTAGCAGCGCGCAATCGATCGATCACCGAGCGTATTGATTTATTACGGCAGACACTTTATGCGCTGGCATATTTACACCGGCGTGGCATTGTTCATCGCGATTTAAAGCCAGAAAATATCTTGGTGGTGAATGAGCAGGTCAAAGTGACGGATTTTGGGTTGGCACTTACTCATGAAGAAGCTAGTAAACGCCAACCGCTGGAAAACTTAGCCGGTACATTGGGGTATATGGCACCAGAAGTGCTTAAACGCCAAATTTTTACCCCACAATCAGACTTGTATTCACTAGGTGTGATTGCCTATGAGATATTTACTGGGGAGTATCCGTTTCAGCATCAGAGTGTGAATGAATTACTGGTCAAAATCTTGACGACAGAGCCGGATTTGTCTCGTTTAATCAACACACTTGTTACGGTGGAACTGCCCACAATTACACGTGAATCGATCCAAGCTGCAGATACGCAGGAAGTGACCACGTTAAAAGCGGTTGTCGGACGGCTACTGACTAAAGACCCTGATGATCGCTATGAATCCGCTAGTGATGTAATCCGAGATTTGAACACATTACTTAAAGAACCTCAACATGAAAGCCTCGCTATCCGCGAGAGTTTTTTACAGGCGGCGGCGTTTGTTGGGCGTGAGCCGGAGATGAATATCCTCAACGATGCCTTGTCTCAACTGGTAGCACAACAAGCTGGGTCTGCCTGGCTAATTGGTGGTGAGGCAGGTGTGGGGAAATCCCGCTTGTTAGATGAAGTCCGTATACAAGCCCTTGTTAAGGGGATACAAGTTTGGACGGGTGGGGCAGTTAGTGGTGGCGGCTTGCCTTATCAACTCTGGCGTGAGCCTATCCGTGCCCTGGCGATTAGCACGCCGCTGACGGATACGGATACTAGCATACTCCAAATGATTGCGCCGGATTTAGATCGCCTGATTGAGCGTCCGATTAGCCCATTTTCCCCAATGGATGACCTGGATAAACAACTCATCCAGACGATTGCCCGTGCTTTCCGTAAAGTGAAATCCCCAACCCTGTTAATCTTGGAAGATTTACACTGGGCACAAGAAAGCTTAGAACCGCTTAAACAACTGACGGCGAGCTTATCTGATGTGCCATTGATGGTAATTGCTAGCTATCGTGATGATGAACGCCCTGCCTTGCCAGATATCCTGCCGGATATGCGCCACATTACCCTCAAGCGACTGAATGACCAAGCTATTGCTCAATTGAGTAGCTCTATTTTAGGGGAAGCCGGTAAACGTCAGAATGTTATTGAATTACTCCGTAAAGAAACAGAGGGGAATGTATTCTTTTTGGTGGAAGTGGTGCGGGCATTGGCAGACGATGCGGGGAGCTTGGCAGACGTTGGGCTGCGCACTTTACCGGACCATGTATTTACTGGCGGTGTGTATCAGGTGATTCAACGGCGTTTAAGCCAAATCCCGCCTTCAATGCAGCCTATTCTTAAAACTGCTGCGATCTTTGGGCGTTATATTGACACGGCAGTTCTGCGTGCTGCTTTGCCAGATGCAGACCTTGATACTTGGTTAAACCAGAGCCTTAACGCGGCAGTTCTGGATTTACATGAACAGCGGTGGCGGTTTGCCCATGAAAAGCTGCGAGAAGCTGTTCGCATGACCCTCAGCGATGAGGAAACCATCGCCTTGCATGAACGTGTTGCTTTAGCGATTGAGCAAGTTTACCCAGATAACGACGATTATGCCGAAATGCTATTAAAGCATTGGCAAGCAGCAGGCAATCAAGAGAAGGAACGATATTATGCCTTGCGGGCTTTAGAGCAAATGGCGCGGCGGGGGCGTGGTTATGATGTTATTCAGTTGGGTAAGCGTGGCTTGGAGTTGATCGACAAACAAGAGACCTATACACAGGCATTGATCTATGCACGCATTGGACGAGCATATCGGTATCTGTCTGATTATGATCATGCGATTGAGTATTTGGGATATGCCTTAGAAAACGCCTATGACCATCAATTTCTGGATTTAGTGGCAATCATTATCAATGAAATGGGTGATATTTTCCGCTTGCAGGGTAAATATTTCCTAGCAGAGGGGTTTTATCAGGCGGCGTTAGATTATGCGACTGAGTCGAACAACGAGGCACAAATTGCGTTGTCTTTATTCAATTTAGGGCAGGTTCAACGCCTTTTAGGCAATTATGACCTGGCGATCAAAACCGCGTTAGATTCACTTGAAATTAGTCGGCAGATTAATGATCAGGCGGCTGTTGCCAAAACACAAGCGGAAATAGGCTTTTTAGCCTTTATGAAGGGGGAAGCGGAAGACATGGTAGAAAGCAACATCAAAGCCGCTATTGAATATTATCAATCTGTTGGTAATGAGTTGGATGCCTCTAGCTATTTAAGTAACCTGGGTATGATTATGTGGAGTCGTGGAAAGTTCGCAGAAGCGGTGCCATATCTGCAGGAGGCATTAACCACCAAAATTCAACTCGGGGATCGCTGGAATGTTGCGTCTATTTATAACACGCTGGGGTATGTTTATACCGGCTTAGATCAGGACGATGCCGCCCAAAGCGCGTTTGATCAGGCTTTATCTATCGCCTGGGATATTCAAGCCGAATCATTGACATTAGATATTATGGCAGGGCTGGCGCAACAATATGTCAAGCGCAAGCAATATGATCAGGCGTTGGATTTATTGGGCTTGGCGTTACATCATCCTGCTAGCAATAGTGATGTTCGCCATGCGGTGGAATCTGTTTTAGCCATGATGAAAGGGCATGTCTCGCCAGAGCGGATCAAAACCGGTTTAGAGCGTGGTGCCAAACGGGATTTTAACGCAGTGATTTGGGGGTTATTACGTCATGTTAATCAATCTACTCAGACGGCTTAACCTGGCATCTCGTGCGGCAACATTGAACCAACGGGCAAAAAGTTTCAACGTGCCGGGTATGCTCACTGCGATGATGTTGATGGAAGTGGCACTTAAATCCGGTGGGGTGTGTGCTTGGTGTGGTAAGCCCATCACAGAGGAAACAGATGCTCAGTTTGACCATGTGTTTCCTTTTCGTTTACAAGGTGAAAATACGCCGGAAAATCTGACGTTTTCTTGTGCAGAATGCAACCGCCGTAAGTCAGATAAACACCCTGTGCGCTTTGCTCAAGAACAGGCTGCAAATGGCATCCTAACGCCGCTTATTCAACGTCTGTTGACGGATAATGAGCAGGATGCCATGCAACAACTGACTTTGTTATAACTGGATAGGGGCTTAAAGTTATCACTTACTCCACGCCCCAAACATATACCGGACCGCTTGCATCAATAAACAACATCAAAAAGCCATCTGGCGACCAAGCAACATCTAACGTGCGCTCACCCCCGGGGGCTAATGCTGCACGAGGCAGTGATTGATTGGCGATTTGGTCTAAATTCCACAGGGAAACATCCCCATCCAACACGGCTGTTAAAAGTAGATTGCTGTTTGGTGCAAATGCCGCGGAGACATCTGTTCCGATTACGCCGGGCAACAACGCCACCAAATCCCCAGAAGCGGCTGTCCACACATTCATGTCCATCGCTACGCCCCCGTTAATCAGATATCGCCCATCCGGTGAAAATAGCAGCACTGATGACGCACCACCTTCCCCTACTTGTAGCGTATATAAGAATTCACCTTCTGGTAATGTCCATACTGTCACCACATCACGTGTAGCGATTGCGATTTGGTCATTTTTGGGGGAAATAGCCGTGTGGATTACACGCTCAACAGGTAAAATGGTGCTGATTCGCTCGCGGTTCTGCCAATCCCACACAATCACCTCACCATCTTCCCCGGCAGAGACCAAATACGTCATATCTGGTGTAAAACGTAGATTGACCACCGCGCCATCGTGTGCGTCAATGGTAACAAGCGATACACGATTAAAAACATCCCAAACTTTAATTGTGCCATCCGTGCCACCTAATGCCAGTAAGCCTTGTTCTACATTGTATGCGGCGCGCTGGGAATAGTTAGGATGGGCATCATAGTTTAATTGTTCACGTCCACGTTCTAAGCCATAAATACGGATCAGCCCTTGTGGGTTAATTGTGAACACACTCATTTTATCTGGTGAGAAGAACACTTGAATCGCCTCACGCCGGGCGTTATTGACTAACAATCGCCCGGTGATTAAATCCCAAACGAGGACATAGTTGTTATTCAAAGCTGCCAAGCGTGTACCATCACTGCTAAAAGCATAAGAGAAAATTGTACTAACGGGTTCGGGCGAATCTGCACGTCCAATTAAAGTCATTTGGAATACATTTTCCGGCGTTATGACCTGATTCGCGCTTAGCCATTGCTCAAATGCTTCCACATTGCGCGGTGTAGCAACAACACGTTCAGCATCGCTAGGGCTATCAAACTGGGCAATAACCCCTTCTGGTGTAGCTGTCGGCAAATTAGAATCGCTGCCAGAACAGGCAGCCAGCAATATAATCAGGATAAATGGAATAATCCACAGTTGTTTCATCAAAATGCCCCTCCATGTGTCACAAGATGATGTGCCTTAAAAATTTAATTGCACATCTCCCGTGTTTAAGATAAAGCCCGCCCACTAGTGCCTCATTTGGTGAGGCTGTGGATGCCAGTTAATACATTGCCTCAAGGGAGGTTTCTAGCTCACGCCGTAGCCGCTTATAATTTTGATAACGACGTTTGTCGATCTCACCGGATTGAACGGCTTTTAACACCGCACACCCTGGTTCATTGGTGTGGGTGCAATTACTAAACCGGCAGTCCATCACATATTCAGCGATGTCAATAAAGTAACCGTCCAACTCTTCTGGCTCAATATCATAGACACTCAATGACCGCATCCCTGGTGTATCAGCCAAATAGGTGTTTTTGCCGTAAATACGCGGGTCAAGCTTAATCAACGCGCTATCGCGGGTGGTATGCACGCCTTCAGCATTCCATTGACTCACTTGTTTGACTTGCCGCCCTAGGTCAGGTTGTAAAAGATTGAGCAGGCTGGTTTTACCAACACCGGATGGACCCGTAAACGCAGAAATTTTACCTTTTAAGATCGTTTTTACCAGATCAATGCCAGTGTGGGTTTTAGCGGAGGTATAAATGACAGGGTATCCGATTTTTTCGTAGTGTTCAAATGTGGCTAAGATATTGATGGGGTCTTCTAGGTCAATTTTATTGACCACAATCACGAGATTTTCAATACCAGCTTGTTCACCAGCGACGAGCATGGTATCCAGCATATATAAATTGGGTGTTGGTTGTGCCGCTGCAAAGACAAAAAAGATTGCATCTGCATTAGCGATAATGACATGCTCACGTTCGGCATCTCCACCCCCACGGTTCCCAACTGTCCGCGCAGAGCGAGCTAATACACTGTCGCGCTCTGCGACCCATTCAATCACACCTTTATGACCGCTTTCATCGTTTTCAACAACGCTGATTTTGACCCGATCTCCAATTGCTGCAATATCAGACGCTTGTGCTTCTTCCATCAACCGCCCACGCAACCGACACATATACACTGTGCCATCCGTCACTTCTACCCAAAAGAAGCCGCTCATTTCCCTGACAACTAAGCCATCTAACAGTGAGTCCAAAGGCAATCCTTTCTGAATTGAATAATATCACTAGTATAAAAATGCGAAAAACAACATTGCCATCACCTTGCGGCAGGTGAGGTATGTTGTCATCAAACTAAAAACGGACGATAGCTTCTTATTTATTATACAGCAGATTTTGCTTAGGCATGCAAGGCGGGTTCTATTGTTTGATGGAGCATGGCGGTTAGTTGTTCATTGGTTTCAGTTGCTAATGTTTTTTGATCTAGTCGCTTGTTGATACGAGTGTAGATGCGTTGTATAAATTGTTTTTGTGATTGTCCATCATGTTGCGATTCATCCACGAGTAAGGGTCTTGCATCAACGGTGCGCGTCAGCCACTCTTCTAAAATAGCCACCATGGATACATCAAATGTCCAAATGCCCTTGAATTGGCGTTGTTCATTGGGTGAATCAATGTGGGTTATTTCTTCAGTGGCTAATGCACTGGCGTAATCTTTTCCATAAGAGACCAAAAACCACTCTTTTGCCAGTTGCATATGCGGTTCCAGATAGATATATGTCACGTTTGAGATAGCTGGCACAGGCACATCTGGTACACCAAACACATAGATGGATTCAGCGTGTTTTGCAAGTTTTTGATAACGCTTGATTTGAGGCAAAAAGCGACTCATACGCTGAAATGCGGAAAATATCCGCGTTCTTGCACCGTCAATTATCGTGGTATTTTCAATCTCATAACTGATGATGTTCATTGTGCGACGGCTGTTGATTAAGGCACTTCCTTGAAACTTCTGAACGCGCTCAACTAACTGATAGACCGAAAACCCTGGCGCAATATTGATTGGCATATTATTCCATCCGTTAATGTGTAGTTTACTATATTAATATTATACCGGAGATAGTTTGGTATCTCAATCACCGCACATTCATAATCATGTCAATTAGATTAGAAATAGACTAACATGTAATCAGGGGGTAAATCCGCGGGGCGTGTAATCTATTTTATAAAAAATGGGGTGAACCACTAGGCTCACCCCAAATTGATTTATTCTCCAGTGGTGAGACCCCAACCGAACGGGAATAAGGGGGCTTCATCACTGCTACCAAGTGGTAATTGATCCACACTGGCGAACCAAGTGACTGGTAACTTGCCGGTGAAAGGCTGTATGCCGAACAAAACATCTGCCACGCCTGCGCCTTCTGTACCGGGTAGCCACGCAGCGACTACTGCATCCCAATCATCGATATAATCAGTAATCATCAAGGGTCTGCCAGAGATGATGACAACGATGACCTGATCCACAGCTTCTTGCATGGCGGCAATTGTCTCTATATCAGAAGCAGACAGTTCCAGATCAGCATCATCACCGCGCCCTTCTGCATAGGGGCGTTCTCCAACAACGACAATCCCCACGCTGGCAGTTTCATCACCAAAGTCGCCATCTGGCGCATAAACAACTTCTGTGTTGTCACTTACAACCGCTTGAATACCTTCTAAGATTGTTGTGCCAGGGGTGATATCACCGGTGCCACCTTGCCATTCAATTGTCCACCCACCGGATTGAATGCCGATGTCATCCGCTGCCACACCTGCCACAAACACACGATCAATTTCTGGTGAGAGGGGGAGTAGATCATCATCGTTTTTCAGTAATACTTGTGATTCTGCTACTGCTTGCCGCGCTAATTGACGGTGTTCATCTGAGCCGACCATTGTCATGAGGTCTGTGTTAGCCAATGCGTTCTCAAATAATCCTAGCTCGAATTTAACTAATAAAATACGACGGACAGCATCATCAATCCGCTCAACAGGCACATCACCGTTGTTGACGGCATCGGTTAAAGTTTCCATAAAACGGATTGGATCATATGGCACCATGACCATATCCACACCGGCATTGATGCTGGTGACAACGGCTTCATAATAATTGGGCGAAATTTGATCAACCCCTGCCCAGTCCGATACGACAAATCCTTCAAACCCTAATTCGCCTTTTAACACATCATTGATGAGATAAGCCTGGGCATGCATTTTCATGCCACCCCAACTTGAATAAGAAATCATGATGCTTTGGGCATTATTTTCTATTGCGGCGGCATATGGCGGCAGATGAACAGCGCGTAGCGTTGCCTCATCGACATCGGTCACTCCTTGGTCAATCATGTAATTATCGGTGGTGGATGTTCCCCATACTGCGCCACCGTCACCTACATAATGTTTAGGCGTGCCCAATACCGTAAAGGGGTCTGTTAGGCTTTCACCTTGGAGACCATTTAAGCATGCCATCGCCAATTCTGTGACGAGTTCGGTGTCCTCTGCATAGGCTTCATAAGTACGTCCCCAGCGTATATCTTGCGGTACTGCTACAACCGGCGCGTAATCCCAATAAATCCCAGTGGCGATCATTTCTAATGCGGTTGCGCGGCAAATTTGTTCAACCAAAGCTGCGTTACGGGTTGCACCTAAGCCGATGTTATGCGGGAAAATGGTTGCGCCATAGACGTTGTTATGCCCATGCACCGCGTCTACGCCGTAAATAATCGGAATACCTAGGCGTGTATCTAGGGAAGCCTCAACATAACTGTTGACCATCTGTGCCCAATTTTCTACAGTATTACCCACGCGAGGATACCCACCGCCACCACTCAATACCCCACCAATTGCTAGGGCATTAACATCTTCTGGTGAAATACTGCCTACTTCAATTAGTGTCATTTGGGCAATTTTTTCCGCTAAGGACATACGACTCATGAGGTCGATGATGCGGGCTTCTGGGCTGAATCGTCCATTTCGATACAAAGCTTGATCTGGTACTGGAGGAAGCTCTACTTGATTTTCCGCTACAATTTCCGGTAATTCTGGGATTTCTGTTTCATTTAAATCGAAAAACATCAAATACCCAAACACACTCGGGTTTTGATAGGACTGATCGTTTGTATCCGCGTTTGACCAGATGAGCTTTGTATCTCGTGAGCCGCTGGAGGTCGCGTTTAAATGCACCTGAAATCCAATGATCCCACCATGGGCTGGGGTGATATCCCACACGTCATTTTTTAAGGGAACTGCCATTTCAACCCGATACCCTTCAGCCGTTTCGGTCACAAAAACTTGTGCGCCTACGCTGTTACCTTGTATTCCGCTGATAATGGCTTCTTCTGGTGGTAGGTCTTTATTCAGTGCGGGCACAGTAACTTGCGCAATACCCGGGGCATAGCTCCGGCGGGTAAAATCTCCTGTACCGTTGAAGTAAAACTCAATTGAGTCCTCGTTCCAATAATTTTCACCATGTTCACCGCTGATAATATTCGGGTCTGTTACATCACCTAAAACGTAAATAAAGCTTTCATCCGCCGCAGCAGCAAAAACCACACTGTGCCCACCGCCGGAAAGCAGCACACGGGGCACCCCCTCCCAATCAGCTATGTCGCCATCTAGTGTAATGGTGATGTTGAATGGCGCATAATATACCTCTCCCGGAATCGCATTTGGCACGGAATCCTGGGCAACCGTCAATATCCATGTAAAAGACAGTAATGTCAACAAAGCAAGCAATTTTTTAAACATTTTTCTCCCCTTTATATCATTCTGGGATCGTTCCCATAAATGATTGTAGCGTAACTGTTTAACTATTACAACAAAATGTAATTTTCAAATTCATCAAAGCGTCTGATACAATAAGCTAGATGTAGAGTTTAAGGATCGAAAGGTCATTAACGTGGAAAACGAAAATCAAGAAGTGGCACGTCTTTCCAAAGATGTTATCAATACGATGATTGTGGGCGTGGTGTTTATGATCGCTGGCATTCTGGTGGGATTAGTCATCGCCGGCAATCAAGGGGTATCTGCCACACAAGTACGTACAATTGTTCAGGAAGAAGTCAGCCGGGCAGTGGCTGGAGAATTAGAAACCGTCGTCAATACATTAACCGAACAGATTGCTAATGTCAGCATTGCTTCAGCTGGGGATGGATCGTTTGATGCGGAAGTTTTGCAGGGGTTGATTGATACTGCGCTGACGGACAGCATGGAACGCCGTGATCGGGAGCAGAATTACAAAATGGACGATGATCCCTATCTTGGTCCAGAAGATGCGCCGGTGGTTGTTGTGGAATTTAGTGATTTTCTGTGTGGCTTTTGTGGGCGGCACTTTCAGCAAACCCTTACCCCACTTTTAGAAAATTATGATGGATATATTCGTTATGTCTATCGGGATTTCCCTGGTGTAGGTGGACAGAACGCGGTGCAATCCGCTTTAGCAGCTGAATGTGCTGATGATCAGGGTAAGTTCTGGGAGTATCATAACTTGCTCTTTAATAACCAAGACCAAATTGGTGTAGATTTAACCGAATTGCGAACGCTTTTGATAGATTTTGCAGAAGAATTACAACTGGATGTTGATGAATTCACCACCTGTTATGATAGTAATCAGTACGTGACGGAAATTTTGTTAGATCGTAGCGATGGCGAATCAGTTGGAATGCGTGGTACGCCTGGCTTTCTCATCAACGGGCGTTTTTTGAGTGGGGCACAACCTTATGAGGCATTTGCCGCTTTAATTGACGATGAACTAGCTAAACGGGGGATTGTCTTGGATGAGGAAAGTTAGCAAAAAGCGAATCGCTGGAAACCCCAGCGATTTTTTGTAAGAACTCCTGCCATTAGTACGACTATATAACTAGATAACTATGTGATTTTTGGAGCAAATAACATGAGTGCTTATGGCATCCGCCGTATATTAGATGTGCCGTATGAAACCGCGATTGAGAAGATCACCGCCGCGCTAAAAGAACAGGGATTTGGCGTGCTGACCGAAATTGACATGAAGGCAACGCTCAAGAAAAAGCTAGATGTCGATGTGGATCAGTATGTCATCCTGGGGGCGTGTAATCCGCATCTGGCATATACTGCGTTACAGAAGGAGCAGGAAATCGGTTTGTTGCTGCCCTGTAATGTGATTGTTTACGCCCATGAGGGCAAGTCTGTTGTTTCTATTCTTGATCCTGAAGTTATGATGGGTGTGACCGATAACGACGCGCTGAAATCCATCGCAGGGCAGGCGCGGGAAAAATTAGAAGCCGCCCTGAACATGATTTAGCTAACGACAAGGCACAGAAAATAAAAACTGTGCCTTGTTTGATTCTTCACTCATCCTCAGAAAGGGCAGCGTCGATCTTCTTCTGAAGCTCAGGATCAATATCGGCTTTGGGTTCTGTGCCTTCAATGAGGATGGCTTTCGGCTCTTTGATGTCTTGCAAAACCTGGAACGCCTCCTCCAGCTCGTCAGTCTCTGCTGGGGTAGGCGAGGTTTTTGTCTGGGGTGTTGTTGTGTTTGTTGGCTGGATGCGTTTGGCAGTGCTATCCTCTGTTGGTTCAACAATTGGTACAGGCTCAATAACGCGACGGGCTTCCTGGCGGGCATGCCATAGCTTATAGCCACCCCAAATTAACCCGGAGCCAAATAACACCCCGGCTAATGAATAACCAATTGCGCCGGTAAATGTGCCACTGAAGATAACCCCTTCAAATAACATCCACAGCAGGGCAAAAACGCCAAAACCACCTAATGTTAAATTGCGCCCCATACGGCGGTCTGCTTTGTTATCTAGCTGCCGCCCTTGATAATATAACCCCATGCCAAAAAACACCGCATATAACGCCCAGGCGTATGTCCAGGAATGCCAGTGTTCCGTAATCGCCTGATACAGCAGTAGCACACCTGTCCCGGTGACAATCAAGCCGGGGAAAATCAGCCGGATCATTGAGTCGCGCTTGCTGTTCAATGCAAGATACAACATGGATAACCCAGGCAAAATAATGAAAAAGGGCCAAATCACCCCTAACCAATCATAGTTGTTGAGTTGCGCAATAAACATGACAATCCCGGCAATCATCAGGGTAACCGGTAACCCATACTGGCGGATTCGCTTTAGTGTCATACGCCGTTCTCTTTTCTTCAAATGGATTTATTTTCTATTGTATAGTACGTCACTTGTAAGACAAAGTTTCAAAGATAATTCTTTCAAAATTGTGATAGACTGGCTTTACTCCGATAACTCAGAAAATATCTGATTACTAGCAAACTATCCGATTTATTTAAGTTCAACAATATTTTAGGAGAAAGCTATATGTCATTTGATGATGATATTATCCTAACCCGTGCAGGGTATGAAAAACTACAACGAGAGCTTAATTTACTGATACAAGTGGAAGCCAGTGAAATGGCGGAGCGTATGGCAGAGATTCGCTCTGAGGGGGATTTTGCCCAGGATAGTGCGTTTTTTGATGCGATGACCGATAAAAATATGTTGGATGAGCGCATCGCTTTCTTGCAGCATATTCTTAACCGGGCGCAAATTTTGGAAGATGATCTTGATCCAGATAGTGCAACACCAGGGGATCGAATCACCGTGCAAGATATGGATACTGGTGAGACGTTTGACTTTGACCTGATTAGTGGGGTGGAATTGGCATATGGTAAGCGACGTGGGGTTTCGTTGAAATCTCCAGTTGGTCAGGCGTTACTTGGTAAAAAAGTTGGGGATGTGGTAGAGGTGGAAGTGCCGGATGGCAAGGTGCGGTATAAAATTCTCTCTATGTCTCTTATCCCTGATGAAACCTAAACAAAAAAGAGGCGGTCTAGTCAAACACGCCTCTCTTTTTATTTATTGAATTAGGGCGATCATCCACCCGGTGGAACAGCTGGAATCGGTGTTGGATTGGCTGCTGGTGTGGCGGATGGGGCAGCCGTTGGTAAACCTGGACGCGCATCTACCGGTTGAGTCGGTTGAACTTCCGGCTCACTTGTTGGCGGAACGGGACCTAAGCTTGCCGGGTCAACCGCGCCACCTGTGGTATCTGTTGTTGTGAGTGGCTGTGTGGCTGTTTCCGGTACATAATCCGCCGCACAGCGGAACCCTAGCCATAAATAAGTATCTGTCGGGCGGAAGTGTTGACGATGCACCGCCCGTGCGAAGAACGGCACGGCGTCCCACGAGCCACCACGTACTACACGGTCAACGCCGGTTGCTGGTCCTTGTGGATTCAATCCAGATGCTTCTGGACGACTGTAGTAACCAGCATCATACCAATCTTGTACCCATTCCGCGACATTCCCAGACATATCATAGATACTACCATTTGCCCAGGAAACTGCCCCAGATGGGAAAGAACCGACTTCTAACGGTCCAATGTTTTGTGTGGGGTCTGGGCGATTTGTGCGGGCATAGGTCATTACCCATTCGTTCCCCCAGGGATAAATGGTATTATTCGGCCCGCGTGCGGCACGCTCCCATTCCGCTTCAGTAGGTAGCCGCCGCCCCAATGCCTGGCAATATGCCTGTGCGCCCCACCAAGTGACACCGACAACCGGCAAATTCGCGGCAAATTCGCTCACATCATAGTTCACGCTATCAAACGTGATGAGGCTGTTTTCATTTTCGGATGCTGTATCCACGCACTTCTGCCCAGAGCAACCGTTTCGATGACTGCCCGGACCCCGTGAATTGAGGAATGCCACATACTGCTCATTCGTTACTTCAAACTGCTCAAGCTGGAATGTATCTAACGTCACTTGATGTTCTGGAACAGAGTCTTGCCCGTAGCTGATCTGACATTGGGCGTTATCACGCTGTTGACATTCATCTACAGCGACACGAATCTCATTGGTATTTGTCCCCATTGTGAACGTACCACCATCCACAACCACAAGCGTTGTTGCCAGTAACGCCAGCCGTTCATCCACCGAAGGCGCAGTGCCGCCTTGTGTGCCGGATGGAGCAAGCACCTGTTCTGTTGCCTGGGTCGTCACTGGTTGAGGTTGTGATGAATCAGAGACAGGTGTGGCGGTGAATTGAATGGGTGCAAGCGGGGTTGCTGTGGGTGGCGCAACCACAACCGCTTGTGTTGGTTGTGCTTGTTGTGTGGCTTCAATAGCCGTGGCAACCGCTGCATCAACCGTTAACTGTACATCACTTGCACTGACGTTGTTTGCCATCAGTGCGTCTACCGTACCCTGAACATCTGCGGTGGGTAGCGGGATGTCTGTCGCAAAGCCTGCTATTTCCGCTGTTGTACCATCTGTATCGCTTCCAAGTTCTAAAACGCCGAGTATGAGCAACGACAACACAAAAATTGCTGAGCATCCTAGCCCTAGCACACCGCCAATGAATGTCCATTGTAAAGCGGCTCCTGTACGTCGCTTACCACCTACTCGTCCCATACTTTGTCTTGACATAATGTTTAATCTCCTCGATGAAGATACGGGTATAGTTCTAAACGAAAATAGATAATAGTTCAAGGTGGGCGTGGGGAAAGCGCAGGGTAATTGGCAAAAAAAGCCCCACAATGTGTGGGGTGATACTAAATAAAGAACGAGATGAAAAAGATGATTTAGCTACCACTTGCAGCACGCATGCTATCTAGAATGTTTTGGAACAGATTACCGATCTGTGGACCCAATAACATCATGAGAGCTAGTGCGGCTACACTGACTAACACCAGGATGAGTGCATACTCAACCAAACCCTGCCCCTCTTGAGAGGTGTCTTGCGGGGGTGTTAGCATTTGGCGTAAAGATATAAAAAACGCCTTAAACAATAACATGGAGAACCCCCATATAAAAACATGGACGATAAACTAAGATTTTACGAAATAGTTATCCTTTCAACTGATGATGAAACACAAAAAATGAGATAACCTTATTTAAGTTTACCACACGTTAAATCACAAACTCAACTAACTCATCACAAGAAACGTTGAAATTTGTGAAGATTTCTTTATGATTAGAACTATGGCATAGGGTTGTTATGTCAAAACAAAAAAATGGTTTGCGCCCAGTTAACGTCCGCACTGATCTAGCCCCCTTGGCGGATTTAATTGAACTGGCTTTTGCGGATACGATGGATAGCAGTGGGCGGGCTGCCCTACGTGAAATGCGTCAGATGAGCCGATTTGGTCCGGGGTTGGCGGTCATTTCTCAGTTAAATGATTTGGCATTAGGGATTGGTATGGGCTATGTTTGGGTAGAAGATGGGGAGATCATCGGAAATGTCTCAATCTATCCTTCGGGGTATCCCAAAGACCTGCCAGAGACCTATGTCATCGCTAATGTTGCGGTTCACCCAGATTATCGCCGTCAAGGTATTGCCCGGCAGTTGATGCTCGCTAGTATGGAACACATCGCTAAATGTCATGCTCAAGCGATTTTACAGGTGGAAGCGCATAACACCGGTGCGCATACTTTGTATCGGACATTAGGCTTTGTAGATGAACGTGTTTGGACACAATGGCGACGTACCAGTTATACCCAACCCCCGCCGCTTGATCCAACCCTGCCGGAAGTTTATATTCGGCGGCGACGTAAATCAGAATGGGAGGCAGAGTTCCAATTAGCGCGGCGTATTCGCCCACTGGATGCCGGTGGGTTAGGATGGTTGCGTCCTTTACACACTTCTGAATTTAAGCGTTCCTGGTGGCGGCGGTTGATCGATTGGCTCAGCCTGCGATCAGTTGAACATCTTGTTGCTGTGGAGGATGACCAGCTCATCGGTTCATTGTGGATTCACAACTCATTTGGGAGCAGTATTCGCCTGACGTTATTGGTTGAACCGGATTTTCAGGGGATGTATGACAACATCTTGCTGCATTACGCGGTTAAACGGTTCGGACGTACACCACTTGTGATTGAACATCCTGATGATGAACATCTGACAAAGATGGTTCTCCAACAGTATCGTTTTCACCCTGAGCGCACCGTGATTCATATGCATTGGTCTCCACCATCATCAACTTGTTAATGTGTGTGATGATGTCATTCTAAACGCTGAATTTTTGACCAGTGACAGGCACATCAACCCGTAAATTAAACGCTTGCTCAAGAGATGTTTTGAATGCCATCGCTGCATCTTCTTCCCCATGAACTAAAAAGGTGCGCTGTGGGCGATGTGTCATCGCGCCAACCCATGCCAATAACTCATCTTGCCCAGCATGACCGCTAAAGCCATTCAACACTTCGACTTGGGCTTTACGTGGGTATTCTTCTCCAAAAATGCGTACGACATCTACGCCTTCTACCAAACGCCGCCCTAGTGTATGAGGGGCTTGCCATCCGGTGATTAAAATGGTGTTTTGTGGCTCGGTGATGCGGTTTTTAAGATGATGCAGCACACGCCCAAACTCTGCCATGCCGCTGGCACTGATGATGATGCAAGGTTGCCGTTCAAAATTGATCCGTTTGCTATCCTCTACACTGCGGACATATTGCACAGAATTTAAGCCGAAAGGATCGCGGTTTTCTTGCATAAATTGACGGATTTCATCGTCATAGCATTCTGGATGAAGCTGAAAAACAGCCGTCGCGTTCACTGCCAGCGGGCTATCGACATAAATCGGTATCTCTGGGATGTCTCCTTTTTGCATCAACTCATGCAGGGTATAAACCAGCTGCTGCGTGCGCCCTACTGCAAACGCTGGCATAATCACCACGCCACCACGCTTATAGGTTTCGATGATGACTTGTTCCAGCTTTTGAGAAGAATCCCAATATGGCTCATGCACACGATTACCATAAGTCGATTCCATAATCAGAATATCTGCCCTGGTTAAGGTATCTGGATCGCGGATAATTGGGATGCCTTTACGCCCCAAATCGCCGCTAAAAACCAGGGTGATCTCGCGGTTGGTGTCATGATCTTCAATATGGAGTTGAACAATCGCACTGCCTAACATATGCCCGGCATCATGGAATGTCAATGTTACCCCTGGGGCAATTTTGACTTCACGATAATAGTTGCGTGTGGTGAAATATTGCAAGCATGCCATCGCATCATCATAAGTATAAATTGGCTCTACTGGCGTAAAGGGATGCCCATTACGTTCATGCTTGCGTCGTGCTTGCTTGTTGATAAACTCCGCGTCACGCTCTTGAATAAAGCCGCTATCCGGCAGCATGGTCGCACACAAATCCCGCGTGGCGGCGGTGCAAATAATATCACCCTGAAAGCCTTGCTTAACCAAATTGGGGATTGAACCAGAGTGGTCAATATGTGCGTGGGAGAGAATGAGTAAGTCAATGGACTTTGCATCAAATGGAAATTGACGGTTTTGTTCAAACGATTCTTGACGTTTACCCTGGAACATCCCGCAATCCAACAAAATGCGCGTTCCATTAACGGTAATCAAATGTTTTGATCCTGTAACCGTACGCGCTGCGCCATAAAACTGGATGTCCATATATCCCCCTATTTTTGTGGTTATTTTGGGCTATTCATCAGCTTGTATTTCAGCGTTTGCTTCAATCCAAGCATGTAAATAATGATTATGCCGCTCGTATAATTTACCCCGTGTGATGTGTGGTTTATCTTGTGATTTCGGGATCAACCGCAAACGGAGTTGCCTAATGCTTGGTTTACCAACTTGTTGCCAGCTTGCCAGAAGTGTCTCTAATTCTAAAAACGCATCTGCCCCAGCAAAACAGTGAGTTGCCCCTAAACCATAATAGGGGACAAATGCCGCACTCGCTGGTGTAAATAGGGCGAACCCTTCGCCTTCCATGCCATAGGCTTTTTGCCCTTGTGTGATGGTATATATAGCAAAGACATCGTTTTCTGGTTCGTTGAGCATGACATAAGGCAAAAATCCATACCAATAACTAGCTGTGTCTAACGGTACACTTAAATAACATTGCTCTTGATCGCTAGAAAGCAGCATATATAACGCGGCTGTGTCGACACGGCTTAAGTCATCACCGATGAGTTTCAATGCCGTACTGCCAACCATTTTTTGCATCGTTGGACCGGCAGCAAGCCCACGAATATAAATATATGCACTAGGCATCATCTCCTGCGCATAAAGTGTGCCATCTGGTTGGATGGTAAAAACAGCGCAAACCTGTAACCCATCAATCCAAATTGGTGCGATAATCCGCCCATTCGGTTTTAATTGTGTGATCCAGGGTAGGGGCATATCCCAAATGCCAACACTGGCGATAATGCGGTCATAAGCAGCACGTGGTGCATAGCCTTCTGCGCCATCTTTATG
>RFHA01000266.1 GCA_003696565.1 Chloroflexota bacterium | reverse complement strand
GGGCAGGCACATAGCAATGCTGCCACCACTGCTCATTGTCTTCAAGAGCGCGCTGCTCAAATGTATAAAAAGGCCAGGCAAGGTAATCATTCATGTGCGACTGTCCGTGCAAATGTCGATATTCGGCCGTCTCCGGCAAATTTCACTGACTAATTGGTCCAATTTTCCAATATGCTTAAATGAATTTACCATATCTCTAACTAGAGCAGCTTTTTCCACACCAAAATCTTCATAATCTATACCATAATCAAAGCAAATATCTCTTAACTCTTCTCTGTCAAAGTAATTTTTCAAGATATTTCTTAGTTGGGCTTGAGGAGGTCTTTTGCCTCGGCTAATTCCAGTTGGGACCATAGTTGGATAGACCAAATCTTGCCCAATACTTTTCTGACCCTCTCCCATTGGTACAGCTTGTACCCCAAATGACGGAGCTGTGTTTACGGCATTGTCAATATCATCTTTATTAATTTTGTGGTTTTTATCAGCCGGAAGCTGCTGGGTGATTTGCTGCCACAACTGCATGAATCGCTGTGGGTTGTAATGATTATTTGACTGACACTTGTTTACCATATGTTCAAAAGCGTCATCTTCAAAAAGCTCATAAATGGTGCGCCTTTCTCCGGCAAAAGCCTGGTAGCGGCGCTCTATCATGGCTGTAAACTGCTCTTTGTTCCATGTCAGGTAATGCTTGCTTTGGATGGGCAGGCGTTGTAAGTCAAGGTTTGGTGCAGCAGGATTGGGCACAAAGAGAATGGTGTATAAACCTTGTGCCTGCCATTCTTGCAGCCGGGGTATGATGTCGTCGTTTAGCCAGTCTACGGCCGTTTCCGGTGCATCCAGTACCAAATATACCCGTTCAAACCGCAGCGCCTTCACTGCAGCATGAACCAGTGAACACCACGACCCTATCTTCCCTTCCTTAATCGATTTCACCGCCTCATTCAAGAGAAGTAGTTGATCACTGCAAATTTTTCGATCCTTTTTGTCAATTCGAGAACGGGGCGAAAAAAGGTGCGTATGTGCATTCTCAACCAAACTCACCGCACTTTCCTTGCCAAAATAATTAACCAGCAGCCTTGCCACAACTTGCCGTTCGCCACCAGTCAACAAGCGTAGCTTATCTGGATACCTGCGAATAAAATCCAATAAAGCAGCGGCAAACCCTTTTTGAATCCCTTCTTCAGAGGGCGTTCCCGGCAGGTGCAGCGCCAACACCTCTCGTCTTGTGGCAAAGAATTGCATGCCATAGGCCATAGCTGTGCGGCCAGAACCCGGATCCCCCAAAACCAGAGCAGGCTCTTCCAGCCGGAACAACAAGTCAAACAAAGGGTGACCATTCCAAAACAGGTAGCTTTTTTCCTGGAAACGATACAAAAAGTACAGATTTGTTTCACTTTTTATATCTGCAAATGGATCTTGATTGCCTGGAACAGCACTTTTTACCCATTTGGGAACGGCAGGCAAATAAGGCTTGGGGGGCAGATCAGGCCAATTCAAAATCGGCTTGAATGTATATTGGGCTTTCTCCCGCCCCACGATTTCCATCTCAATTTGTGCCAATTGGTTCTGGAATTTTTGGCTGGCTTCACTAATTGGCAGTAAAGAACGGGCCTCTTTAAGGGACTGCTCATGCTTGCGTGGGGATTTCCGGCATTTAACCCAGGCAGATGTAAACGCGGCCAGGCAAGCATCTGGCCAAACACGGCCGTTTTGCACCAAACCTTTTAATACCTCACTGTTTACTTTTTCATCTTCCTCAAGACCTTCCAGCCTGGCCAGTTTAAGTAAAGCGTTTCCTGTTTCCCACTCATCTTTAAGCACCTCAACCGGCCAATTATCTTCCTTCCAAAGACCTTCCGCCTTCTCTACATCACCCAAACAAATATAATTTTGGAACTGCTCAACTAATTTTCGAGCACGCTTTTCTTCTTGAGCCTTCTTCTCCAGACGCCTCTTTTCTTGCTCTGCCTGAAAATTTTCGGCGTACTTTTGCAAAGCAGCCCCTAATAACGGCACAAGAAAGGCAACGACGATGAGCAGTGGGCTGGCTTTGTTAACGGCCGTTGTCACAAACGCATACAACCCCGCCTCAAGCTTTCCCTGCACATACACATCTATCGTCCTGGGATCGCCTGTCGTCCCGGCAGCGGCCGTTACCGTCACCGCCTCTTCTTGTCCAAACCACCGGTAAGGGTCACGATTTCTACTTGCTACTGCCAACGACTGGCTCACCACCTTCCCGCCACCAACTGTAATCGTCTGCGTGACCCCTTCCGGCAAAATCAAATGCGGCCCAGCAGCCAGCGTCATCGTCACCGTTTGCGTCACATCCGTTTGGTTAGAGACCACCACAGCCCCCTGCACTGCATTCCCATTGACCGGCACAAACCCCGGCAAAGTAACAGTCACAAACACATCACCCGTCAGCACATCAACAGTATGCTGCCGTTCATACCGCTGCCCCCAACCAAAATTCACAACAATCCAACTACCCAGGGCAATGGTCAACACAAACACCACCAAAATGACTGAAATATCAAAAATGCGCTTGAAAATTTTTTCCTGCCAGCTTTGCCGGGTATCCTCTCTGACAAT
>RFHA01000037.1 GCA_003696565.1 Chloroflexota bacterium | reverse complement strand
TTAGCCGCGATGATACTAGGCTCGCGTCAACACCAAATCGCTGTAGTTGGATTCGGCTTACTAAGCATTGCTGCGTTCATAGCACTCATGGCGTTCTATCAATCTCAGTGGGATGGTGCCATTGATAGCATTATTCGTGCTTTTGGTTGGCGCACCAGCAACGCCAGTGATGACCCCGGAACCGCACCTTTTACCCTCATGGAATTTGTCTGGCGAACAATCGCACACATCGGGGTGTTTATAACACCTGGCGTGTTGATCATGTCTATTTGGGGAATATTCATCTTATGGCGAAAAGGGACATCTTTTTCCAACACAATCGTGCTATCGTTGCTGATAGGCAGTTTAGGGTATCAACTCGTATTTAGAAACGCCAGCTATGTTCATGATTATTATAAAATGACGTTCACCCCTGTTATGGCGATCAGCGCAGGGGTCGCCTGGGTATATACCCGCAATCAACGATGGATACGCCCCGCCTTTGATGCCATGTTGCTGATAACACTAGGCACAAGTGCTGGCTTGTTAATTTGGCTACACACGACTGGCATCCGCCCACAACTTAACCAAGCCATCACACTGATACAAACTCAAACCACACCCAACGATCTTATATTAACAGACCTACAAGGTAAAGATACCCTCATGCCACTTCGATTTTATAGTGAACGGATGATTGAACAAGCCGTCACACTGCAAGAAGCCCGCCACCGAGCTGAGACAAGCGGGCAGCGGGTTATCTTTTTAACCTGTCCTCAAGGAACGTGTGAATTAATATCTATTCAACCTTGATTGCGATGTTGATCTGATTCACGCCCAATGCAAGTGGCATATATGTGGTTCGGGTAAGGACTTGTAAAAATGCGGGTAAGCCAAATAACCCAAACTGTATAATACGGGGTATCAGTGGCAAATATGGCACGTCCCACAAGCCATCACCAAATTGCTTAAGCATCACAAACCCGTTAGATTCACACCAGTTTTTCCAAACACTTGGCACATGACAATTAATATGTGTCTTATCTTTACCGATTGCATCGTTATCACGGTCCTTAAACCGGCGGAAGCTATATTCTGGATGCGGCGTAACAAAAAACCACAAACCACCGGGTTTAAGCAATCGGTTCACCTGGCGGATTGTTGCTTCTGGATCAGGCAAATGTTCTACCAAATGTAGCGCAACCACCGCACTAAATGTGCCGGCTTCAAACTGGTCAATATCGTTAACATCCATCTGATAAGCTTCAGCACGGGGCGCATTCAAACGGGTCTGCTGGATGCTATAGTCAATTAAATCAATGCCCACACATTGAAAGTCATCCTGTAATAACCCCAATAAATGTCCTAACCCGCACCCCATTTCCAACAATTTACCGCCGTCGTTAGGCGCGTGTTGACGAATCAACGCGGCAAAATAACGGCGGGCAAACCAGTACATGCTGAATCGCCCCATACTGCGATCAGCGTAATTCCACTTTTGAAAATACTCTTTTGTATAATGCTGACGATAATCACGGCTCATGTGGAATCGGTTCTACCGCCTCCGCTGTTACATCGTATAAATCAAATGTTAAATCCGGCAGGTGCAAAATGCCATAGGTATGTGACGTAGATCGTGTGCTTTTGAAGGTATAGACTGACCCCGGATTCACAACACATCCACTATCCACCCGTAAATACATCGGGACATGGGTGTGCCCAGTAATCAATACATCAACCTGTAACGACGTTAACATCATGTTTAAGAGCGTCTCCGAGACATGATCGCGATACAATCCCCATAAGTTGCTACCCGGTTTACCATGACACATAAAAATTTTTACGTTGTCATATTCACACCGTAAATCCAATGGCAAGTGTTTCAAAAAATGCGTGTTTTCCCTGGTTAAGTTATAAAACCACTCATCATGATTACCTCGAACGGTTGGGATTTTACGCTCACGAATCACTTCCACCACCCGGTTTTGTTCGGGTCCACGCCCAACCAAATCCCCCGCACAGAGGATATGATCAACTTTATGGTAATTGTCTAAACGATCCAGGACTGTCTGAAGTGCTTGATAATCTCCGTGAATATCTGATATGACTCCGATGTCCATCCTTTATATCCTGGCTGATACTGAATGCCCTTATTATAAGGGATTCGGGGTAAAATTCCTGAGTTAATTTAGTCAGGTAGGAATTTAATTAAAACTGCGGCAAAGCTTTGTCGGTTGTGATATGATTGATATACGATAATAACGCAACAATAAAGCGGTAATATGACAACCATTTTGCTAATTCGCCACGCAGTCAATGACTTTGTCAAAACCGGTAAACTCGCCGGTTGGACTCCTGGCGTGCATTTAAACGATGAAGGCAAAGCACAAGCTGAAGCATTAGGTCAACGCTTGGCACATATGCCCATTGACCATATCTATGCCAGCCCACTAGAACGTACCATGGAAACCGCACAAGCCATTCAGCGGCACCACCCACACCTGCATATCCAAGAGAACCTACAGCTTGCAGAGGTTCAATATGGTGATTGGGAAGGGGAAAAAATCGCTGATTTAAGGCAGCGTAAGATGTGGCAAGTTGTACAAGAATATCCTTCTCGGGCGGGTTTCCCCAAGGGAGAGACAATGCGGGCAGTGCAAGTCCGCGCTGTCAATGAAATAGAACGCCTGGTACAAGACCACCCCAACCAAACGGTGATCGTGGTCTCCCATGCCGACATCATTAAAATGGTGATGGCTCACTATCTTGGCATGCACTTGGATAATTTCCAGCGTATTGTCATCTCTCCAGCATCCATTAACACCCTGATGCTTGGGCATAGTCGTCCGTTTATTGTAACCATGAACGATATAGCACACGTTCTCATGATGGAAAAAAAGACAAACTAATATGGCGGCAGAAGAACTTGAATTAAACCCTGTTGATTTTATAACAATTGGCACAGTTGGTCCAAAAGGTAAGCGTGTGTTTTATTTACAAGCTGCATCCGGCGACCAACTCGTATCATTAATCATTGAAAAAGAACAATCTTGGGCATTAAGCGAAGCAATCCGTGAGTTAATTGACGATATCGATAAACGCCTAGGCGATTATGCCCCCCCCATGCATATGGATATGGAACTCCGTGATCCCATAGAGCCGTTGTTTCGTATCTCACAAATGGGGCTAGGTTATGATGAAGACCTCGATAGAGTGGTTTTAGTCGCACAGGCTTTGCGTGTCCCAGAAGCAGATAATCCCTTATTAAACCCACAAGATGACACGCCTGATATTGTCCGTATGTGGTGTAGCCGGGCACAAATGCGCGCCCTGAGCGAACATACCATCACGGTTGTCCGCTCTGGCAGGGCAGACCCCAAACAAAACGGTCGGTTGGTATATTACTGGACGTAAATTGAGTGACGAAAAACCCATCAGCTTAGAGCGTGCTTTAGAAATTTTGGAACACGGTGTCGTCGATGCCGAACATGGTGCCATTCGCTGGAGTTCCAACCATACCTTTTTAATCTCCGTCACACATCAAGGAGATACAATCGCCGCTGTGTATAAACCACAACGCGGGGAGCGTCCCTTATGGGACTTTCCTGATGGCACCCTCTGCTATCGAGAACGCGCGGCTTTTCTGACTTCACAAGCCTTAAATTGGGAACTTGTGCCGCCCACTGCCTTACGAGATGGACCACGTGGCTTAGGCTCAATGCAGTTTTTTATTGAGCATGATCCAGAATACAACTATTTTTCCTTTGACCCATCCCTTATCCCGCAGTTGATGCGCCTCGCTTTGTTTGATGTTCTCGTCAATAATGCAGACCGTAAAGGTGGGCACTGTATTGTCGATAGCCAAAATCATCTATGGGGAATTGACCACGGCATCACCTTTCATCATGCTTATAAACTCCGCACCGTCATCTGGGATTTTGCCGGGCAGCCTATCCCCGATGCCTGGTTAGCTGATGTTCAAACACTGTATGATCGTCTGCAAACGCCCAATGACACATTTTGTGAAGCAATTCATCAACTCATCAGCGCATCTGAAGTTAAAGCCTTCATCCGCCGCATGGAGCAACTATTAACTACCAAGCGTTACCCCTCACCAGGACCCGGACCAAACTACCCTTGGCCCCCCGTTTAATGCCCAAATGCCTTTTCAACGGCATATATACCGCGCTCTTTTTGTTCAATACCCCATTATTGGATTAAAATAGAGTGGCATCAATCAAGAGGAGTGAGATGTGTCTGACGAACGAGCACGTGAATTAGAAGAGCGGGGGATAGCAGCAGCCAAAGCCGGACGTAAAGATGAAGCCCGCGCACTACTGCAACATTCCTTACGCATTAATTCCAACAACGATAATGCCTGGCTGTGGCTGGCGAGTGTCGCCCGTGATAAGCGTGAACGCCTGCTATGCCTTCAAAAAGTTTTAGAACTAAACCCACAAAACGAAATGGGGCTACGTGCCGTACGTGCAATGGGTATTGACCCGCAAAAACTCGTGCCACAACGCGCCACCATTGATCAATCCCTAATCGACGTAGATGAGTTAGTAGAAGAACCTCGCGTGCCATTGCCCTCACTAGATGCTTTACAAAACGC
>RFHA01000265.1 GCA_003696565.1 Chloroflexota bacterium | reverse complement strand
GGGCAGGCGATTAGCACCCTTATTAGCCGTGCTAAGCAAAAGGTCATCGTGATTGAAGCGATCAAATTGTTGGAAGGGGACTTAGGCAAGGCTGTCGATGCAATTTGGGTGGTGGATGCAAAACCCCAGACGCAATATACTCGTCTTGTTGGCAAGCGAAAAATGTCTGAACAAGACGCAAAACAACGCATCTTGGCACAAAATGCACAATCGGAAAAACTCAAAGCAGCTGATGTTGTCATCAACAATGACGGTAATGTGGAAGAAACATGGAAGCAGGTTCAGGCTGCTTGGAATAAAATCCCCATTAATGCGCCTAAGCCCGCTCAACCGCAAAAGCAATCAACCGCTCAACCGGCTTCACAAACCACATCCGCCGCTACGTCATCTGCTACACCAGCAGCAGATGCTGCTTCTGCCATACCTAGCACCACAGCACCCAGCCCAGAGCAAGCCGCAGATACTACCGGCGTAACTGTAAAACGCGGGATGCCCAATAATGCGGAAGCAATTGCTGCCTTCATCAACAAAAAATCTGGGCAATCAATCGGACGGATGGATGTCATTATGTCCTTTGGGCAAAAAAGCTATCTGATTGCCTATGTGGATGATCAGATCCATGGCTTAATTGGGTGGCAAGTTGAAAACCTTATCACCCGTGCCGATGAGTTGTACTTAGAAGATGGCGATACGCGCACAAAAGTCATTGCCGCTTTGGTGCGTGCCGTGGAGGATGCTTCTAAAGAGCTGCAAAGTGAGGTGAGTTTTGTCTTTTTACCCAACGACACCGCCCAGGATACTCTTCAACCGTTCCTTAAAAGTGGGTATGAGGTCACAACGGTTAAGGATATTAAAGTACCTGCCTGGCGTGAAGCAGTACAAGAAATCATCTCTAGTAATCCCAATTTAACGATTTTGAACAAACCGCTAGGTAATCGTATATTGAAGCCAATTTAATGTCCGGTTACAATGAACACGCTTAGTTAGATCACATGAGGCACTGAACGATCATGCAGAATTTGCCACTTGTTAAATGGGCTTCTACTCATCCGCGCCTTGCCGCGTGGTTTGTTCTTTCTTTAGGGATGATCGTCTTATTGGTGATTGAGGCGCGTGACGTTGGTTTAACACCCCTCAACTGGATTGCCCTAATCGTCGCCACCACACTTGTGGCGGGTTTATGCATCTGGATCGTCAGTTGGGAAGATGAAACCTCCGACGAAAATAAGGCTTAACCCCCAACAGACGCGCTTATCCACCAGCGCGTCTGTGTATTTTTCACAAAAAATCCTTGTATTTTTTGACTGCTAAAAACTTGTCGCATTCTTGACGATATGTTAAATTATCTTCTGTCATGCTCATATTCGAGTATGTTGCATAGAGTCTTTCTTAGGAGGAGATAATATAATGAAGAAAGTGACTCGCTTGACTTTAGTAAGCGCGTTGATCATTTCTGCGCTTACATTAATGGGTGTTTTTAGCACAGCTGCCCAGGAAGAAAGCGTGCTGGTCATCGGGTTTGAGCAAGAGCCGCCCAATCTGTGGCCCCTCAACACGCTGACTTATGGTGGTCTTGCTGAAAGTTTCTATTCTCGTGATCTGTGGGATTGGGATGTTAACCGCGAAATTTACCCCATCATGGTAACAGAGATCCCCTCAGTGGAAAATGGACGTATTGCAATCAATGATGAAGGCAATACTGTTGTCACCATTACCCTGCGCGAAGGGATGTTGTGGTCTGATGGTATGCCAATCACCGCTGCTGATTGCGAAATCTGGCACACCATCCGTTTTGATCGCTCCACTTCCACCAATGTCAGCCGTAACGCCTATCCCGATGTTGTCTTGGATTTCTCAATTGATGAAAATGATCCGCTGACCTTCAGCATTACCTATTCCGGCACATTCCCGGATGTTTTGGTTGCGCCAGAAAAACCTGAATGCCGTTATCCGGCTCATGTTTTTGGTCCAATGATTGAAGACGGCGGCATCTTAGAAGATAGCCCCTACTTTGTTGGTGGAATGGACTTTGACGGGCTTAAGACCGTTTCTTATGGTCCGTATTCCCTGGCAGAATGGAACATCGGTGAAAACATGGTGATGGTTAAGAATCCGAATTGGGATGGTCCAGAACCGGCTTGGGATCGTATTGTTATCCCCTTCATCACTGATTCTGCTCAGATGCGCAACGCCCTGACCGTTGGCGAAATTGATGTTGCCTTTGGCTGGAGCGATAACCTGCAACCAGATTACGCAGCTATTGAAAATGTTGAAACCATCGCTATCCCTGGCGTGTATAGTGACGCACTGTGGATTCGTATGGGAGAAATTGGCAATAGCGATGAACACGGTGGTACCGCACTTATGGATCCGCGCGTCCGCCAGGCAATTGCTCATGCAATTGATCGCCGTTCCTTGGCAGAAGAATTGGTTGCGCCTGGTGTGATGGTGCCAACTTCTTGGTATCCACCGTCACTTTGGCCAGAAGATCTGCCATTCTTGGAATATGACCCCGAACTCGCTGCGCAACTGCTGGATGAAGCTGGTTGGGTCTTGAATGAAGACGGCATCCGTGAAAAAGATGGTGTAACGCTGGATAACCTGCGTTTTGTTACGACAGAAAACGAACTACGTAACAACTACCAGCTCTTTATTCAGGAATACCTGGCAGAAGTTGGTATTGGCGTGGACATTCAAATTATCCCCGCTACAACTCTGTTTGCAACCTTCAGCGATGGTGGTACATTGACCAACTATCAATGGGATTTGGCAATCTTCGCCAACAGTGCTAACGCATTGGCACCCACCAGCTATGATGATTACAAGTGCAAGGGTATTCCTTCTCCAGAAAATCCCGATGGCTTCAATCCGTGGCAGTTCTGCAATGAACGTTATGATGAACTTGACGCACTCATTGCCACAACCTTGCCCGGACCAGAGCGTGACGCGCTTGTTGAAGAAGCAGTTCGCCTGCACTGGGAAGGGTTCTTCTGGCATGGTTTGCGTCTGCGTGCGACCTGGTTCGCCGTTGATACAACTGTGGTCAACCCAGAATCAGTTGCAAATTATACTGGTAGCCTTGCCTCCAACTGGTTTAACCAGATTGAATATTGGGAAGCAGCTAGCTAAATCTTCATATCTTGGGGAGACGCGGCTTGCCGCGCTCCCCGTTTTCCTTTAAATAACGTTCAACTTAGGCTTATACCAGATGACAAAATACATTATTCGTCGTATCATTCAGGCAATACCCCTTCTTGTTCTAATTACTATCTTGATTTTTGGCTTGCTTAAGCTTTCTGGTGATCCGTTTGCGGCACAGATGATTGACCCGAACGTCAGTGAAGAAGATATGGCATATCGTCGACGTGCTGCTGGGTTAGATGACCCGCTGCCGCTTCAGTTTATCCACTGGTATTTGGGTGATGACTGGTATCAACGCGATTTGCGCCCCAACAACGACCCATGTCTGGCAGACTCAACAGTTGTTTGTGCTTGGGGAGAGTTTGATGGCGAGGTCGATACACCCGGAACTCGAAAGGGTATCTTGCGCGGTGATTTTGGTATATCTTTGCGTTTTCAACGTCCGGTTGTTGAGGTGATTCAAGACCGCCTACCGAATACGTTGATTTTAGCATCAACTGCCTTAACAACGACGATTTTGCTTGGTGTGGCAATTGGGATGCTTGCCGCGCTGCGCCCATATTCCTTATTTGATAACATCGTGACAACGCTGTCCTTTGTTACATTTTCCATGCCGATTTTCTTAATCGCACTTTTGGCTGTGTTTGTTTTTTCGGTCAAGTTTAAAGAGTGGGGATTACCTTATTTACCGACCCAAGGGATGTATGACCCCCGTGGAGATCGCTCTCTCGACGAGTTGCTAATCCGCCTGATTTTACCGACCTTTAGCCTAGCTGCCATTCAAATTGCGGCATATTCGCGTTTTATCCGTGCTTCTATGTTAGAAGCGATCAATTCCGACTATATCCGCACGGCACGTGCTAAAGGCTTAACTAATCGTCGAATTGTGTTGGTACATGCTTTCAAAAACGCCTCCTTCCCGTTAATCACACTGGTGGCACTGGATATCCCTGCTTACCTGGGTGGGGCAGTTGTGACAGAAACAATTTTCTCTTGGCCCGGTATGGGGAAGCTTTTTATTGACAGCCTGACAAACCTAGACCCCCCTATTTTGTTGGCATTTACACTACTTGTTGCGGTTAGTGTTGTGTTTTTTCAACTGCTAGCCGATATTGTTTATGCCTGGGTTGATCCACGTGTGCGGTACACATAAGGAAAGGATATACCGATGACGACTAAAGTAGCATCTCTTAGACAACCAGAAAACGAGGTTGAAGTTCATAGCATCTGGCAAATCGCTTTCCGCCGCTATCGCAAACATCGAATGGCTGTGTTAGGTACATTTATCCTATTTGCCATTATTTTGTTTGTCACGGTTGGCACGCTGTTTTATTCTGAAGCGGCTGGCAACAAAACCCGCTTACGTGGGCGTGAAGCTCCCCCCGGGTCTATTATTCAAGATCGTGATCTTGGTGATATTCGGATGATTATGGGAACAGATGCCGCCGGGCGCGATGTTCTCATCCGCATGATTTATGGTGGGCAAATCTCGATCGCCATCGGCGTAACATCTATGATTATCTCAATTACACTAGGGACACTCATCGGACTGCTTTCAGGTTATTTTGGTGGTGTTGTTGATCGGTTTCTCAGTAGTGTGACCGAGGTAATGTTATCTATTCCTGCGTTGATATTGCTGCTTGTTTTGTCCTCTGCTTTTCGAGAAGATACCACCACCGTTGAAATTTTTGGGCGTACGATCAGCCGTACGGTGATTTATGTTGTCTTGCTTATTGGTGCGACGAGTTGGATGCGCCTTTCACGAATTGTACGCAGTCAGGTATTATCCCTCAAAGAGCAAGAGTTTGTTCAGGCGGCACGGGCGATTGGTGTGCGAGACCTTGCCATTGTATTCCGCCATCTATTACCCAATATTATTGCACCGGTGGTTGTTGCCGCTACATTGGGAATTGGAACCGCCATTATTACAGAAGCTTATCTGAGTTTCTTGGGGTTTGGTGTGCAACCCCCAACCGCAACATGGGGCAATATTCTCAATGGCGCGCTCAATCAAGTAGAGTCTCGCTGGTGGCTTTGGGTTTTCCCAGGGTTTTTCATTACCTCTACTGTACTTGCTATTAACTTCATCGGTGATGGTTTACGAGATGCCTTAGACCCACGCAGTATTGAATAAGGATCATTGACGGGCATCATGCCCGTTTTTTTATTCTGCATATACTATCACTGGCAGCGTAACCCGCGTTAGCCACGTTTCAATAATCAGCTTGATCTCTTGCCATTCATATTGACTTCCGAGTGCGGTAATGGCAATGTCTTGGATGCCTTCTCGCTGGTAATCCCGCGCTAACGATAACATGACAGATTGAACATAACGCAGGCGTGTTGCACCAACCGGTGATGCCCGCACAACCATGAACATCAGATGCGGCTTAGCATCTCGCCATATCCAATATTGTCCCGCTTTAATAACACCTGCCCGGCATTGTTTTTTAAATGCTGCAAACGCCGCTGGATAGATGTTTAATAGACGAGTGACTAATTGAGATACTTCAATCCGACCTTGCGCATTATAGCCAAATGCTAATGTCGATGCGTTTGTTTGAAGTGGGTCGCCATGGGTATAGGTTATGGTCATGGTAGCCAAGTCGCCATAAAGTCGCGAACATCTACCCAAAGCCCGTTGACGGCTAATTCCCAGTGTAGATGCGCTCCCCCGCTGCGCCCAGTGTTACCACTTACGCCGATAATCTGCCCAGCGCGTACTGTTTGCCCGGTGGTGACATGCACTTGTGAAAGGTGCGAATATCCTGAATACACGCCATACCCGTGATCGATGATAATATGATTGCCACGTATATCTAACAAACCAGCGAATGCAACACGCCCAGATGCCATCGCCATCACCGGGGTGCCAGTTGTTGCCCGTAAATCCCAACCAGTATGACGTGTCTCTACTGTTCCGTTAAATGTACGGAACACACCAAATGGCGAAGTCAGCACAGAATTGATAGGATATTGAAAACCATCCCATAATTTTTCTTGGGTATAGGTTTCAAAAACGGCGTTCATCCGGGCAAATTCTAATCGTTCAATTTCCGGGTCTATTAAATATGCTCGGTCTTGTGGCACATTGATTGATTCTCTGATGAAACCACCTAATTCCACACCAAATGTTGCGGTTAACGTGAGAGGTGGGGCATCTGCTCGTCCTACAATCACCGTTAACTCATAGTTATTACGTGGATTTTGATCCATATCCACCGCTAATAGTGCATACCATCCTTCATCTTCGACAGGGAAGAACCAACTTTCTTGGTTGATAAACCGTAACCGTGCCTCGCTAATGTCATCACCGGTTAAGTGTAACACACCAACCCGCCCTTGCTTGAGCGTATCAAAGTATAACTCTAATGTGACTCCATCTTGCGAGATTGTTGTCACGGCGGGTGGACGCTCGGTTGGTGCTGTCACTTGGGTAGGTGCTGGGGAAGGTGTTGAAGTTGGTGATGGGGTGGAATCCTGCGCTTGAATTTGTAACCCCACCGCCAAGATAAGGATGAGTAATATACGTTTCATTGGTTGTTTACTTATTCCTGATTTGATATACCAAAAGGGCGAAATATGCTCTTCAGAAACATAATCGAATAATCTCCACTGATTGATAAGGGATAATATTGCTTAATTTCTTAAAGTGCATTTTTGCCCCTCATATCCTATCAAATAATTATAGAGATTTGCTAGTTATCACTCGTTATCAGTGGGCAAGCGTGGTTTAGGGTTCTTCTGTCACCTCTGGTCGTTCCATACTGGTGATGAATTCTGTCACCTTGAACTCTATGCTGTCCAAAATATTTTGTAAAACTTCTGGCGTTTGAGGAATATCCATTGCCTCAATTGGCTCAGCATAAATATAAAATGCGAAATTGATCCCATCCACATTAGTTGCCACAAACCAACCGCGTGTGTCAGCTGTTGTTGGGCAATCAACCGCAGACCAATCCGCCCCAGACCCTAATACGTTTCCCACTCGCAAATTATTTTTACGTTCTCCTGTGCCATAACGACATTCTGGTTCAATTAACACCAATCGCAATAACCGCAGCGCATCGAGCCAGGGATCAACGATGTTTTCTTCCCCTAGTAATGGATTTCCAGCACGTCCAATGTTATAAAACCCCCATAACACGACGATATATCCAGTACCGCCAGGTACAGGTCCACGATAAATTGATACAGGGATGACACGGTATCCAATTAAATCTTGCACGGGTGCAGATAAATGCCCCACTTCCCAGCCGTCTGGCGCACTGAGTTCAATAGGAGCTTCCATCTGATCTTCTGGATTGGGTGCAACCACAAACTGCATTGGTACTTCTGTTTCTTCTGGTCTAACGGCGGCTTGTACTGTCGCAATCTCAAATGAAAAATCATCTGGTTGGAGTGTTGGCACTGGTGTAAAGGTTAGCGTTGGTACAAGCGTCGCTTGTATTGTCGGTGGATTCGTCGGCAGTACCGTGGGGTCTGGTTCAGATGAACCACCACACGCTGCCAATAATAAGATCATCAGCCCCAGCAACATCACCCGCATGATTTTAGCCTTTTACTTCCAACATACCGCCAAGAATGTTAATGTTTCCATCTGCATCTTGCAACTGTATAAATTGACCATCCATGATCTGATACATCACAACTGTCCACAAATAACGTCCTGGAGCAGTATCCGGCGGGATGCTGATTTCATGATAATCTTGCACAATTTCACCACTTATCCAGCGAGATGTAGGATACAATCCCATAACAGGAGACTGTATATCCCGTTGAATTCCGCTTGGTGTCCAATCATCATGTAATACCTGTATAGAGATAGAATAGTCATCTTCAATATCTGTCAATGCTTGCCAAATTAATGTAACAGGGATGTGCTCCCCGCCGGCATCTGCCGGAAAATCCGCCTGATAACCTATTAAGCGAATGACAGCATTTCCTTCCGGTGTGAATAAATCCACATTCAGTGGGGTAAACCTATGTGGTGGGGTGATTTGTGGAGTATTGTTTAGGCACACAAACGCACCGATATTTGTATAATGCCATGTATCCCCGGCTGGCAAATGCCGTGCCAAGCATACCGGATGCGTGTCAATGTAATCTATATATCGTTCTATTGGATAAATAATCGTTAAATCCTTGCGACGATTTTCTACTTGCTGCTCGTACCATAAAATTGTCACCTGTTCCCAGTCTGCCGCAATGACGGCATCTGTTGGAAGTGATTCAAGTTGTGCGGTCAGCCGTGCCCCCATGTTGCCTGTTTTGAGTGTTTGCCGCCATAAATCTAACGTCTCACCATAATGAGCATGGCGTGCCTGCGTTGGATATGCTGAAATAACTATTATCACTGGTAAGGCAAATGCCCCAGCACGCAATGCCCAAACAGACATCTTCTTCCATGCTTGCAACCGCGTGATGAGGGAAACTAATCCATACGCATATGCATAAAGCAAGGTAACGAAGGATGGAATATAATAGGTAAATTGACGGTCGTTCCCTCTGAAGTTGGCAGAAAGCACAGCTTGCAATCCGTAACTAATAAGTAGAAAAACCCCCGCCGCTGGGTGCTGATATAGCAATGTCAAAAACCCTATTCCCGCTACAATTACTAGAATGACCGTATAGTCGTTGATTATCGTTTGTGCATAAATTTCTAGCCGTTCAGCGGTTGTGCTGCTTCCAGCAAAGTTAAGTGCTTCTCCACTAATGACATGTCGTTCTAATAGAAATTCCACCCATTCAGTTGGGGTGTTTGGTTGCCAATTAAGCGGGGTTGCGTTATTAGCGCGTAGTAGTGGTAGAACGGTGGGGTATATGGTTAAGGCTGGTAATATCACCAACGCAATACAGATCAAAGTTCGCCGCCATTTGTGCCATAAATCTGCCCGCAGATGCCACACAACCATGATGACGATCCCAACGGCGAACAATGCCAAACTTCGATGATGCAATAAACCGATGCCAAATGCCGCGGAAAGCGCGTATAACAATGAGTCTCGGCGTTCTTTTTCCCACCATAATGCCAAACCTACGATCCAGGCTGCCAGCAATACATTGAAACCGTATTTATCTGCAAGAACAGATTGCCCCCAAATTGTCGCACCAAACCCAAGTGTTAAACCTGCTGCCATGCCGATCCAGGGTTTTTGATATGCCCGTATGATTAGATATGTTAGTGATGCCGCGCCCGCTGCACTACTGACAGCCGCCAGCAGGTTCATTTTATATGCCACGCTGCCAAACGGGATAATCATTGACCAAATCTTGCCAATCAGCACATATAGCGGTTGTCCGGTGGGGTGCACTAATGCCAGTAAAGGACCGGCGTATTGTAATTCGCCGGCATCGCCGCCTACCGTTCCCGGCATGAGCGTTAAACTATAGGCGGTCAAAATTAACAAAAAGACAATCCAACTTCGCACAGCAGCCATACCGTTACTCCCATTCAATTGTTGCAGGTGGCTTGCTGGTGATGTCATATGTGACTCGGTTAATGCCTTTTACTTCGTTAACGATCCGGTTGCTGATACGCCCTAATAAGTCATAAGGTAATTTAGCCCAATCAGCTGTCATAAAGTCATCTGTTGTAACCGCCCGCAGTACCAACACTTCTTCATATGTGCGGTTATCGCCCATCACTCCTACGGATTTCACCGGTAGCAACACCGCGAAACATTGTGATGTGCCTTCCCGTAATAAGCCGGCTTTTTCTAGCTCCTCTAAGTAGATTGCATCTGCGGCACGTAATGTTTCTAAGCGTTCCCATGTTAAATGCCCTAAGCAGCGAATACCCAGCCCCGGACCAGGAAAAGGCTGCCGCCATACAATATGATCTGGTATGCCTAGTGCTGTGCCAACTTTGCGGACTTCATCCTTAAATAAATCTCGCAGGGGTTCTATTAACTCAAAGCGTTCTTTGAAATCTGGTGGTAATCCACCCACATTATGATGACTTTTAATAGTTTTGGCGGATTTGTGTCCAGCGGCGGATTCGATAACATCAGGATAGATGGTGCCTTGTGCTAAATAATGCACATTGGTTAGCTTATCTGCTTGGGTGCGAAACACATTAATAAACTCTGCCCCGATGATCTTGCGTTTTGCTTCTGGCTCAGTGATCCCTTGTAACGCACTCAAAAATTGCTCGGTTGCATCCACTGCGATGACATTCATGCGTTCTTGATCTCGGAAAACCCGTACTACGTCCTCTGGTTCCCCCCGCCGCAGCAATCCTGTGTTGACAAACACTGCCGTTAATCGATCCCCAATTGCACGGTGAATCAATGTTCCTGCCACGGCTGAATCTACGCCACCACTTAAGCCCAATAATACTTGTCCATCATCCCCAACTTGCGCTTGAATCCGCTCAATGGCATCATCAATAAACGCTTTGGGTGACCATTTTGCCTGACACTTACAAATATGAAAAATAAAATTATGGAGAATATCGATACCATGTGGGGTATGCTTAACTTCTGGATGGAACTGTACGCCATACAGTTGCCGGTGTTCATCACCAATTGCCGCTAGTAGACCGTTGCTAGACCTTGCCAACACATCAAACCCGGCTGGCACACGTGCCACATGATCCCCGTGTGACATCCAAACTGGCATCTCTGTTGGTAGGGCATCAAATAGACGACTGGTTTGTGTTTGTGTGATGTTGGCGTGTCCATACTCGCGGGTTTCCCCAGGGGTCACTTCACCACCAAGTAGATGTGCGATCATCTGCATCCCATAACAGACACCCAGTATAGGCACAGCATTGAGGTCAAAATCTGCTGCTAGCCGTGGAGATTGTGCTTCATAAATGCTATTGGGTCCGCCGGAAAAGATGATTCCACGTGGGGCATTGGCATAAACCACTGATGTCGGGGCATCATGGGGGAAAACTTCTGCATATACACCTTGTTCTCGCACTCGCCGCGCAATCAACTGTGTATATTGAGAACCAAAATCTAGGATTGCGATTCCACCCTGGCGTAACTCGTCGGACATATTTAATCCTTATGTTTTGATTGTCTGGTTGATCCTCACGCTAAGACGATTTTACCGCTGTCCATGCTGGTGATGGTTGCCAGGGCATAAATCGGGATGTCATACCCGGCTTGCCGCATGGCTTCGCGCCCTCCTTCAAATGCCTTTTCCACTACGACACCCACACCCACCAAGTTCGCCTTAGCACTTTGTATGATACGCGCCAATGCCATTAACGTCTTGCCAGATGCCAAAAAGTCATCAATGATGAGGACACTTTCTCCTTCTTTCAAAAACTCTGCACTGACCAATAACGGGACATCCCCGCCTTTGGTATGGCTAGGTGCTGTCTCTAAAAATACCGGGCCCGCCATCGTGATCGGTTTTTTCTTCCGGGCATATACCACTGGCACATTCAGCACCATACCTGTTAATAATGCCGGTGCAATTCCAGAAATTTCTGCTGTTAGGATGCGGTCAATTTTGAGATGGCTAAATTGTGCTGCCATCACCTCACCCATCTCACGCATTAAATCTGGATAAATTTGATGATTCAACAGGGAATCAATTTTTAAAATGCCGTTTCCCAGGTTTTGACCCTCTTTTAAGATGCGCTCTTTTAAAGCCTGCATGAATTATTCCTTTTCTGTTGGTTCATATGGATTAGGGGCAATTGACCGCCCACCGGCTTCTTCATAAATTTCTGCAAACAGAATTTCAAACGTAAATTGTGGGAACTGATATAATTCCGCGCCTGCTTCTTGCCCAATTGGTGACATTAATGCTGCTTCCATCGTTTCACGATCCTGAAAATAAATTTCCAAAATTCGATAATAGGGGGAACGTCCCATTGGGCTACCCATCACATTGATGACCTGACGGCGTTCAATATTGGGCATCCGCTCAACTAACCCCAAAAGCTGCACATAATGACGCTCGAACGTTTCCACATCAACAGGCTGACGGAAGATAATCATGAACTTATACATGCGAGGACTCCTCAAACAACCCCGTCTATTATATAGTGGGGGGATGCAGATTCACAGTTTATAATGCGGATTTATGACTAGGAAAACAACCCTTATTTTTATCACCTTATTTGTTCTACTCCTTGGCTTGGGGTTTGATTTATACAATCGCGGTGCAGTTTGGCACCTAGCGTGGTCTGTCTCTGGTGAGGAAGAACCTATTGCCCAACTGCGCGGTGTGGTGGAATGGGCTGGTAATCTGATCCGCCCCCAGCCACGTACTCGCCCGTTAGTGCCTATTCAATATACAGGCTACAATCCATTTGGTATCAATACCTTTTTACAGCTTGAATCCGACCCAGCTAAGATCGAAGCACAGATTCAGATGATTGCTGATGCCGGATTCACCTGGATACGCCAACAATTTGAATGGGCGGAAATTGAAGTGGATGGACCTGCCTTATATATTGATAGCCGTAACGATACTAATAAAGACGGCTTGCTCCAACGGGGGGATCGTACTTCTGGCTGGCAAAAATATGATCTGATTGTTGCCTTAGCAGAAGAATACGGGTTAGAAATCCAAGCTCGTTTAGATAACCCGCCCCTATGGGTACACGCCCGCAACCCAGAAATTGGTGCTTTTGCCCCGCCGGATGACATCCAGCAATTTGTTGATTTTGCTGTGGCGGTTGCCACGCGCTATAGGGGACGAATTCGCTTTTATCAGGTCTGGAACGAACCGAATATCTATCCAGAGTGGGGTAATCAACCGGTCAACCCAGAGGGCTATACTGAACTGTTGTGTGCCACATATCATGCGCTTAAACAAGTTGATCCGAATATCGTTGTCATCAGTGGTGCGCTTGCCCCCACACAAGCATTAACCGGGCGCGACCTTAATGACTTTATTTTTTTACAGCGGATGTATCAGGCTGGGGCAGGGGATTGTTTTGATATTCTTTCCGTACAAGGTTATGGCTTAAATAGTGGACCAACTGACCGCCGGATGCGCCCCACTGTTGTCAATGTCGGGCGTAATCAATACATCCGAGATTTGATGGTGGCGAATGGTGATGCTCACAAGCCAATTTGGATCAGTGAGGCAGCATGGAACTTTGTGCCGCCTGCCGCAGAGGCTCCAGATATTGCTGAACCACGCAATATGTTCGGGCAAGTCACACCACAACAGGCGGCGGATTATATGCCACAACTGTATCAACGGGCGTTTGAAGAGTGGTCATGGGTGGGGGTGATTAATTATTGGTTTTTTACCCGCCCAACGGATGAAGAGCGTCATCAGCCTTTTTATTATTTCCGCATGGTAGAGCCATACTACACCCCACAAAACGAATTGCCCTTCCAGCCATTACCCATTTATGATGCCATGCGAGATTATATTGCCAGTGTTGTGCCAACGCTCTATCGTGGTGTGCATCAGATCAACGATCACTGGGCTATCCAAACCGACGGTATAGCGGTCACATCCCCTGATGCTGAATTTGGTGATGCGATGCAAGTGACACAGGCACAGTTTGTTGCCCACGGTACAGATTTATTTATCCGCTGGCAGGGCGATACGCTCACAGTACAAGTTGATGATCAAATCCATACCTTTACCCAGGCGACTAACTGGCAGGATGCCATTGTCACATTATCGCTTTCTGCCGCTCCACACAATATCATCATCTATGGAGAGAATTTACTGGTGGATTCAATCACAGTGGATGACCGTACTTTTCAACATCTCTACCCCTATGTGGTGATTGTGATGGTAGGTATGTTGATGTTGATTGTATGTGTGGGGGGATGGGTGAAATGAAAATCCTTCACCGATTACCCATCATCTTATCTATCCTGATTATTTTGTTAGCAGCGGCAGTGCGTTTCCATGAACTTGGCACACAGTCTCTTTGGAATGATGAAGGCAATAGCTATGTTCAAGCAACCCGCACAGTTTCTCAAATTGTTGATAACGCTGCCCGTGATATTCATCCGCCAGGCTATTATTTACTACTAGCGGGGTGGGTGCGTATGATGGGCACAAGCGAATTTGCCCTGCGTAGCTTATCCGTTTTGGCTAGCATTATAACAGTGGCGTTTACTTTTGGCATCGGGCGTAGACTATTTAATACAGCTGTTGGGGCACTGGCAGCGACCATTATGGCTTTCAACACTTTCAGCATCTATTATGCGCAGGAAGCACGCATGTACGCCCTGCTAGCCATGTGGAGCGCGGCAGCATTTTGGTTGTTAATCGGTTGGATTCGCTCCGATGGCGAGTCTCGGCGGTGGGGGGTGGCGTTAGCGGTGGTCAACGCTGCCGGTTTATACACACAATATGCGTTCCCGTTTGTGATGTTGGCTCAGGGTGTGATCGTATTTTTATGGCTTATCAATAAAAAAACATGGCGTGTCATATGGTCTTATTTTGCGCTTCATGTGTTGACACTAGTTTTATATATACCCTGGGTTACGACTGCTTGGCATCAGATTACAACGTGGCCCAATACCGGTGAATCAATCCCACTTGGTCAGGCGGCTGCACAGATTCTAGCTTATCTCACGTTTGGGGTTACGGTTGGCAGTGGCACGAGTATTGCGGTGTTGTTTTTTATGACATTCGGCTTGATCCAACAGCGGCGCGTTTATCCCTGGTGGCAGATGATGCTTGCCCCAGCGTTGGGCTTCATTCCGGTGATTGTTTTCCTTTCGTTGGGGTTATTCCGTGAGGCAAATCTCAAGTTCTTGCTCCCAGCACAAATTGGGGTTGCACTCTGGATTGCACAGGGAATCTGGTCTTTGTGGTGTGTGCAACCACGTGAACCCCGCGCTCGCTTTATTCCTAAACTCGCTGCGTTCGTAGGGGCGTTTAGCTTATTAATCGCTTTTATCACCAATCTTTCCCCGCTTTATACACAGTATCAACGTGATGATTATCGGGCAATTGTGCAATTCATTAACACAGATCCGCGTCCAGATGATGCGATCATCCTGAATGCCCCAGGGCAACAAGAGGTATTTTATTATTATTATGATGGTGATGCGGCGGTATATCCTATTCCACGTGGTTATGGTGGGGATGATGCCGCAACACTGGCAGAAGTTCAGCATATTATTGAGAATCATCAACGTATTTATGCGGTTTTTTGGGGGACGAATGAGCGAGATCCGAATAACATTGTTGAAAGTACGCTTGATCATGAAGCGTATGAGGTTAACACCCAATGGTTTGGTGATGTTCGTCTTGTTCGCTATGTTACCCCTGTGCAGTTTGATTCTTGGGTTGAATCCGGTGTGCAATTTGGTGAGACAATTACATTAGCACGATATGCACTTAATGCAACCAACGTGCGCCCGGGGGATGTCCTACAGATACAGCTGCAATGGTCAACCAGTGCGCCGATCAATCAACCCTATAAAGTCTTTGTTCAGATGATCCCGCCACAAGGTCCACCGCCAGCCGTCCAGCGCGATTCAGAACCGGCTGCCGGCTTAAGACCGACAACAACTTGGCAAGTTGGAGAAACGATCATCGATAATCATGCGCTCATCTTACCCAGCGACTTACCGCCATCTCATTACGCACTCATCATCGGGTTATACAATCCCAATGACCCGTTAGAGCGTTTAATTGTGCAATCACAAGACTTTTTATTCATAACGGATATTTTGGTTGAAGAGGGAGAATGATTTACCATGCGAGTCATCATTACTGGCGGAACCGGCTTAATTGGTCATGCTTTGGCGATGAGCTTAGGCAAGGATGGGCACCAAGTCAATATTCTCAGCCGTAACCCACGTCAAGCAGGTCCTGTTCCAGAAACAATCAGTTTTCATTTTTGGGATGCTCAAACAGCTGATGGTTGGGGTGATCTGGTCAACGGTGCGGATGCGATTGTGAACTTAGCAGGTGCTAGCATTGCAGGAGATGGTTTTTTTCCTGCCATGTGGACGATGGAACGCAAAGACCTAATCCTTAAAAGCCGTGTTAATTCTGGTAATGCCGTGACGGAGGCTGTTCAGGCTGCCACCCAAAAGCCTAAGGTGGTTATTCAGGCTTCCGCGGTTGGTTATTATGGCAATCATCCCTTTGATGTGGAGATTACAGAGGACTCCCCGCCTGGGAATGACTTTTTAGCGGATGTTTGCCAGCAATGGGAAGCCTCTACCGCGCCTGTGGAAGAAATGGGAGTGCGCCGCGCTATTATCCGCACTGGTGTTGTTCTGAGTGACCAAGGTGGTGCGTTACCACGTCAGGCGTTGCCATTTAAGTTATTTGCTGGTGGTCCAATCGGTAGTGGCAAGCAACCATTCCCCTGGATTCATCTGGATGATGAAGTCCGTGCTATTCGCTTTTTGATTGAACAGGGGAATGCATCCGGCGCGTTCAACCTCACTGGACCAGAAGCAGTCACCAATCGTGAATTTTCTAAGGCGTTAGGTAAAGCCCTTAATCGCCCGTCATTCATCCCTACGCCTGGTTTTGTATTTAAAATCGCGTTTGGAGAAGTTTCCAAATTGCTGACAGAAGGGCAAAAGGCTATTCCTAAAAAATTGATGGATATGGGTTTTCAATTCCGGTATCCAACTGCACAACAAGCTCTGTACGCCATCTATAAACCCACCGCATTACAGCAAACAGGCTAATCCCGACCGCTAGGGGAAGGGACTCTTTCCCTAGCTTTATCGCTGATCTGCGTATAATTGAGCGCGTGCTGTTGGCATGCCGGTTGGGCTTAAGCTGCCTGGTGCTTCTGTACGGATGATCCCTACATAGTCATAGTTGATCATATCCTCTGGCGCATTAAACAGGATGATCCCGTTACCTTCTTCGTCTACCCGAAATGTCCCGCCATCAATTCGTGCATCACCTTGCCACAACCAGATTTGATAAACTTCATTCGCCTGTAGAAGAGGAAAACCCTCAACCTGAATTAACACTAGTCGCTCATCAGGGTGGCATAGAACAACCCCTTGTAAAGGTGTATCATGCTGTTCCTCACGTACATCAACCAGATCAAACTTCGCTACATCCTGACGTTTTAGCAAAGTTCGCATGGCGATTTCAGCCTCGCTCAGCTTATTATGTGATGTTTGATCCAACAATGCTGCTACAATCCCCACAAAAACAAGAATCATGACAGCCGCCGCTACTAACAGTAGCCGCACTCGTGAGTCAGTAGCGTTGTTGGATACGGGTGTAATGGGTTGGGATAGTATGATGCCGACCCCTGTTACGTGTTGCATAATTTGCGTTTTGAGATGTGCAGGTGGTTGAATTTGCGGCACCTCTTGCAATAGTGCATCATGCAATGCCTGATATGTTGCCAACTCATCTATATAATCTGGACATTCCGCCAGCAGACGCTCAACCTCCGCTTGCTCGTCGTGGTCAACGATCCCCAGCGCATAAGCGGGTAACAACTCATTCAATTGTTCGCAATTATTTCGTCTGTTCATCATGGTTTATTCTCATCGCTCACGTGTTGCTTGTAGCCATAAGGCTTTTAGCTTTTGTAGCCCCAAACGCACCCGTGTTTTAACCGTCCCTAGGGGCAAATTGAATGTTTTTGCCAACTCTTTATGTGTCATCCCCTGGAAGAATGCTAATTTAATCAGTTGAGCTTGTTCATTGGGTAATTGTTTCATCAAATCCTGTAATAAGGTGCGATCGTAATTATCTGGTATCTCCGCTTTTGGTTCAGCGACATGATCTAACGACACAGTAGAACGCCGATTTTCTGAACGTAATCGATCAATCGCAAGGTTGCGTGTCATGGTCAGCAACCAACTGATCAATTTGCCTTTATGTGCGTCCCATTGTGCATGTTTATGCCATACACGCATAAACACATCCTGCGTGACTTCCTCTGCCCATTGTGTATTCTGCAATACCTGATAAGCAAGGCTATAAACCGCTGTGCCGTATCGATCATACAACGTAGCCAGGGCATTTTGATCCCTGTGCTGTATCTGTTGGATGATCTGTTCGTCTGTCATATGTCTCCCGAAAAATAAATACTTGATGAGAGAATACATCTAAATCAACTCTAATGCACGTTCTCTTTTTAGGGTATTCCTAATTCTAAATGTTTCAATATGGAGGTTAAATCATGAAAAAGTACACTATTTTGCTTTTGGCACTCTTATTTGCGGTGATGCCATTGGCAGCGCAAGAAACAGATGACCAAGGATTGGTTAATGCCGGTGGGGATGAAACACTGACCTATTTGGTTGATTCCGCCGGTATGACACTCTACATTTTTACCAATGATGAACCCGGTGTGAGCAATTGTGCCGGGCAATGCTTAGAGAATTGGCCCCCGTTGCTTGTCAACAGTATAGATGAGATTACAGCTGGTGCAGGGGTCAATGACATCCGGCTCGGTTGGATTGAAAACGAAGATGGTACTTTCCATGTCACCTATGATGATATGCCACTGTACTATTTCATCGGGGATGAAGCTCCGGGTGATACTAACGGGCAGGGTGTTAATGATGTTTGGTTCATTGTAGAAGTGCTGCCCTTTACGTTGGATATTGGCTTTAGTCCAGATTTAGGCAGTTACATCACTGACGGTGAGGGGATGACGCTTTATATCTTCACCAATGATGAGCCTGGTGTCAGCAATTGCACGGGACAGTGCTTGGAGAATTGGCCCCCACTCACTGTTGAAAGCGCAGATGAGATCACCGTGAACCCCTATTTATTGGGCGAAGTGGATGTGATTGAGCGTGAGGACACTGGTGAGCTACAAGTTACCTATAATGGCTATCCACTCTATTATTTTATCACTGACGTTGAAGCCGGTGACACGACTGGGCAAGGTGTGGGAGATGTCTGGTTTATCTATCCGCCGGAAATTATTGGGGTGGGCGGCAACGACGAGCTTGGTAACTTCCTCGTTGGACCAGATGGCTATACGCTGTATGTTTTTGCCAATGATGAGCCTGGCGTGAGCAATTGTGCAGGGCAATGCTTAGAGAATTGGCCCCCACTGCTTGCTTTTGATGTTGATACACTGATCGGCACACCACAACTCGATAGCAGCCGGCTGGGTTCTATCCCCTTTGCTGAGGATGATACTCTGGTGATGGTCACCTGGGATGGCTATCCACTGTATTATTTCATTGGGGATGAAGCACCAGGTGATGCCAATGGACATGAAGTTAATAATGTGTGGTTCATCGTCCCTGTGGATATGGATGCTGAATAGATTAGATTGTATGATGCAAACAGGTGTAGAGCAATTCCGCACCTGTTTTTGATTTGCTGACGATTTATGTTTTTGGGTATCCAACTGCTTCGATTGCTTTTGCCACATCAATATCCTTTTGGGTGATTTTATTTCCGGCATCGTGTGTGGTGAACCTTAGTGTCACTTTACGGTAGCCGATTGTGATGTCTGGATGATGATTATGTGCCTCGGCGATGGTGCCCGCTGTCGTTGCAAATGCCAATCCTGCTAAATAATTCTCAAACTGATATGTTTTGACGATTGTATCATTGTCTAGTGACCACCCTTTGAGCGTTTCCAAAGCTTGCGCAAGTTCTTGTTGGGATAAAGCTGACATCGTCTGTTTGCCTCCAGGCTGAGTTAAACGAAATAGCTGAAATTGCTTTTATTCTAACATGAGCCAGCCTAACGCTAGTTTAGAATATTATCAGGTTTTAGATACTGTAAAGATGAATAGTACATACACCTCCTGTGTGGAGATAAATCCCCTGGCAACTTAATTCATCCTATGAATGGAGCGATCAAACTCGCCTGTGGAATTGATGCTCATGCTTAAGGCATATCATTTTAATCATTAGCCACTATCTTCCCCACTCTCTGCCAACGCTGTCATTGCAGGACAATCTATAATCTGTTACTATGATTTAAAATTAATTAAATAGAATGAGGATAACTCATTATGGTGAGTACAATACAAGCAACCGGTGCAGAGGAAGTGGTGTGGGATTTAACGCCACTTTTTTCTGGCGTGGATGATCCGCAAATTCCAGTGCAGATGACGCAATCTCATGCGTTGGCAGATGAGTTTGTTAGCCGTTATAAAGGGAAGCTAGGGCAAATGAACGCCCAAGATTTTGCGGATGCTATGAAAGCGATGGAACAAATTCGTGATCTGGCAGGGCGTATTAGCAGTTTTGCCATGCTGCTTTATAGTACAGATACTGCCAACCCTGCACATGGTGCATTACTCCAGAAAATACAGGAGTTTAATGCGCAGCTTGAGCAAAAGCTGGTTTTTTTCAATTTGGAGTGGAATCAACTACCTGATGAACAGGCTAACACCATCTTGTCAAACCCAATACTAGGGGGATATGCACATCACCTAGAGGCGGCACGGCGGTATAAACCGCATCAAATGACAGAAGCCGAAGAGCGGATTGCCATTGAAAAGAATGTGACTGGGCGGCAAGCATGGACGCGCTTTTTTACACAGATGACCAGTGCCATGCGCTATGATTATGATGGCGAATTGCTCAACCAAACGCAAATTTTAACTAAAATGCATAGCCCAGACCGTGCTGTGCGCCAAAAAGCGGCGGATGTCTTTACGGAAGGGTTGAAGTCCCGCGCGATGGAGTTCACTTATATCTTCAATGTATTGGCGACGGATAAAGCGATTGATGACCGCTTACATCGTTATGAAAACTGGCTTGATTCGCGCAATTTGAGCAATAAAACCACGCAGCCTGTAGTAGATGCTTTAGTGCAAAGTGTCACATCCAATTATGAGTTAGTCATGCGTCACTATCGGCTGAAGCGGCGTATTTTAGGGTATGACGAACTCTATGAATATGATCGCTATGCCCCGTTGCCCATTAAGCAGAGTGAGCAAACTTATCGCTGGGACGAAGCGCGTGAGATTGTTCTTAATGCGTTTTATGCGTTTGATAATGTGTTGGGTGATTCTGCCAAACGCTTTTTTGATGAAAAATGGATTCATGCGGCGGTTTTACCCAATAAACGAGGTGGTGCATATGCTAGCCCGGTGGTGCCTTCTGTGCATCCGTATGTATTTTTGAATTATGACGGGCAGGCGCGGGATGTTAGCACATTAGCGCATGAACTGGGGCACGGGGTTCATATGCTGCTTTCTGGGCAAAAGAGTGGGTTGTTTGGCTTATACACCCCATTAACCACTGCCGAGACGGCTTCTACATTTGCTGAAATGCTGGTCTTTAATGACTTACTGCGGCGAGAAACAGACCCACAAGCGCGCCTTGCCATGTTAGCCAGCCGGATTGAAGATAGTTTTAGCACGATCTTCCGCCAGGTGGCGATGAACCGCTTTGAGGATGGGTTCCATACATTGCGCCGTACACAAGGCGAACTGACCACTGAACAATTCAGTGATATTTGGATGCAGACGCAGGGTGCTATGTTTGGTGATAGTGTCACCCTGCGTGAACAATACCGCATGTGGTGGGCATATGTGCCACATTTCTTGCACACGCCTGGTTATGTTTATGCCTATGCGTTTGGGGAATTGTTAGTCCTTTCGCTGTATGATATTTATCAAAAAGAAGGTGCTTCTTTTGCCCCCAAATATATTGATGCTTTGGCTGCGGGTAATTCAGACTATCCAGATCGGATTATGGCTGGCTTAGGTGTGGATTTGAATGATCCTAACTTTTGGAACGGTGGCTTGAATGTGCTTGCGACGTTGGTTCAACAAGAAGAGGAACTAGCAGAGCAGTTGTATGGTTAAAGTGTTGATCACAGGAGGGACGGGCTTTATTGGCTCACATATTGCCCGTCAATTGGTTCAACGGGGGGATTCGGTGCGGGTTTTGCACCGAGAAACCTCCAAATTAAACGCGCTTGATGGCATCCCGTTTGAATCGGCAATTGGCAGTTTGGGTGACCTGGATTCTTTACGGGTTGCTTGTGAGGGGGTGGATTGGGTTTTTCATGTGGCGGCGGTAGCGGATTATTGGCGTGCAAACCGGCAAGCGATGTTTGAAGCCAATGTGGAAGGGACGCGCCGTGTGCTACAGGCAGCACGTCAATCGGGGGTGGCGCGTGTGGTTTTTACAAGTAGTGCTGCTGCTGTTGGCATTGATGATGCGCATCCCACTGATGAGACCGCACAATTTAATTTACCACCGGAGCATTTTCCCTATGGCTATAGCAAAGTATTAGCGGAAGAAGTTGTGACTGAAGCTGTTGCACAAGGGCAGGATGTGGTCACGGTTAATCCGGTAGTTGTTATGGGACCTGGCGATTTGAACATGATCTCCGGTACATTCATGATTCAAATTAAGCGTTGGGGGGTGTTTACGCCGATCACGCGGGGTGGCGTAGCAGTCACAGATGTGCGAGATGTGGCACGCTGGCATATTGCTGCTGCGGAGCAAGGGCAAACCGGTGAGCGTTACATCTTAGGGACAGCCAATTACACGTATCAAGAATGGTTTACGATGATTGCACAAGTTTTAGGTGTACCGCGCCCGCGTTTGCTTGTGCCGAACTTCACTGCGCCGCTAGCTGCCCGCTTGATTGATGTAGCGCGTCGATTGGGTATCCCCACGCCGATTGATGCGACACAAGCACGTATGGGCACACGTTATGTATTTTTCCGGTTTGATAAAGCCTGGCGCGCGCTGGGTGAACCACAAATTGATATGAAACAAAGTTTGCAAGATACCTATACTTGGTATCAGCAACATGGTTATTTGTAATGGTTATTGTGATGCACAATATTCACTTTTATAATGCGTTGATGATGTGGACATAAATAACGGTAAAACATAATGAGCAGACGAGTACAGGTTTATCCATTTACAGCCATTGTTGGACAAGAACGCATGAAGCGTGCCCTGATCTTAAACGCCGTCGATATGCGAATCGGTGGTGTGCTGATTCGTGGGGAGCGCGGTACAGGGAAGTCCACCGCAGCACGGGCACTTGCTGCGTTACTACCAGAGATTAATGTGATTGCTGGCTCACCATTTAATGATGATCCAGATCGACCGGATACTTGGTCAGACTATGCCCGTGAACGATATAGCCATGGGGAAAACATTCCTGTTGAGCGTCGCCGGATTCAGTTTATTGATTTGCCTGTTAGTGCGACGGAAGACCGTGTGGTGGGCACGCTTGATATTGAAAAAGCTATCCAGCGTGGCGAACGGCATTTTGACCCGGGCGTGTTGGCAGCGGCGAATCGCGGGGTTTTATATGTGGACGAAGTGAACCTGTTAGATGACCATGTGGTTGATCTGTTATTAGATAGTGCGGCGATGGGTATCAATGTGGTGGAACGAGAAGGGATCAGCTTTAGCCACCCTGCGCGGTTTATCCTGGTTGGGACGATGAACCCAGAAGAAGGGGATTTGCGCCCACAATTGCTAGATCGCTTTGCTTTATCGACTGAGGTGCATGGAATCACTGATCCAGATGAACGTATGGAAATTTTGGAACGACACATCGCCTTTGAAGATGATCCAATTAAGTTCCGTCAGGCTTGGGCACCTGCTGAACGTGAACTTGGTGAACGGATTGCCGCAGCCCGTGAAATTGTCGATGAGGTGCAATATACACGTGGCGATTTACGGTTGATTGCTATGTTAACCAGTACCATGCAAATTGATGGACACCGGGCTGACCTGGTGATCCTCAAAACGGCACGTGCTCATGCTGCTTATGAAGGTCGTCGGCAGATTAACCGCGATGATATTTTATTGGCATTTGAGCTGGCTATTCCGCACCGCTTAAAGCGTGGACCGTTTGCTGATGCACAGGTTAATATGGAGACATTGGCAGATCAATTGAATGATTTGCAGGCTGAACTGGATGAAGAAGCCGAACTTTCTTCAGAAGCCAGTAACGCCTCTAATCAGGCAACCAATAGCAAAAAAAAAGCCAATCGGTAGATAGCCAAGCACAACAAGCAGCACCGGACGTGACCGATGCCCAACCGGCTAAGCAGAATGTGTTCCAGAATCAAGATGCTAACTGGTGGGAAGGCGGTAAACAAGTTGAATCCGGTGCTGAATTTTCCACACGAAAACTAAGTAGCCAATTAGATAAGATGACGCGCAAGCAAAGCGGACGACGGTCATACACGCGCACCGACCGCAAACGTGGGCGATATATCCAAGCACGCCCGGCAGGGGATCGTACAGACGATATTGCTTTTGATGCTACTTTACGCGCGGCAGCACCATTCCAAAAAATACGTGAAGACCAAAAGCGGCAGACAGGTATGGCATATGCGTTAAAGCGTAGTGATCTTCAGCGGAAAGTGCGGGTACGGCGTGCTTCAAACTTGATTCTTTTTGTGGTAGATGCATCTTGGAGTATGGCTGTTGCGGAACGAATGCAAGCCACCAAAGGTGCGATTATGTCTTTATTGACGGATGCGTATCAGCGGCGTGACCGTGTGGGCTTAATTGTCTTTAATAAAGACCGTGCTAACTTGGTTTTACCTCCCACTAATTCGGTGGTATTGGCAAAAGACGCACTCAAAGATGTTGAAGTCGGTGGTAAAACCCCGCTTTCTGCTGGATTATTTTTAGCTTATGAGACAATTCGTAAACATCGTATGTCCGAACCAGATGTGATGCCGATGATTATTTTATTAACAGATGGTGCTGGGAATGTCTCTATGAGCGATCAACTTGCTCCGCAAGAAGAAGCGCATCGCATTGCTACCATGATTAAAGAGGACAACATTCGTACTGTAACGATCAACATGGAACACGCCGCGTTTGACCAAGGTTTAGCGGCAAAATTGGCAGATAAGCTAGGCGGTCCGTGTTATACATTGTCGCAGCTTAAAGCAGAAACACTCTTGGAAACTGTCCGCGCAGAAATGGATATGCGGTAAGCTATTCTACTTGTGTGTTGGCTTGTGCTTGCAGGTTGATATTTTCAGACCAGTTACCGGCTAAGTCTTGTGCCCATGCGGCGAATTCATAACGTCTGCCAGGTTCACCGTTGAAGATAGCACTGGTGGCTTCTGTATTGAGCCAGGGGGTCCATTCGCCTTCATCAATGCGCACCCAGATCAAATAACTGGCAATCCCGCTGTTATCTTGCCCTTCCCAGGTGACGGTGAAATCTGGCGGGCTGGTTTCTGGTAAGGCTAACACGACGGCAACCGGTGGTGTTATGTCATCCGCTGGGTTCACAGTGGGACGGGGTGCTACGGAAGTGGGTACAGGTGTCACTGTCGGTGATGTGCCTTCAACTTCAATCGACTCTAAATCGACCTCAACCGGGCGGATATTGCTAGTGCGTTGCTCAATTAAAATTAACGGCGGACCGCCAATTGCCACACCGCCAAAATCAGAACTGCTGCGGTCAACATCTGGAATTGCCGCTAACAAAGTAATCTGATAATTACCAGCTGCGTCTGGTTCAATAAGCGTACTGCCGTCTAATGAAATGAGTTGACCATTTTGTCCAACTGCTTGCCAGGTGAGGGTGGCTTCTTCCAATCGACGATTCCACATCACGGTGATGCGCTCATTGGTACGTGGACGGTCAAATGTGATGGTGACAAAACGATCATCGACATAAACTTGATCGCCATTTTCAAACGGTTCTCTACCAAAAACTTCTGCCAATAAGCGAAATGCGCGAGCGGCTGGGCGTGCTGTACCAGGGCTTGGGTGATGACTAAAACATTGAGAGGTGCTCAGGTTACGGAACAGACCATGAGCATCTCCATAACAGATGTTATCTCCGGTGCATAAACTGCCATTATGTGGGAAGAAGTCTGTACCAGCGGGTTGGTCGCCGCAATCGTCATAAAGCTGATGGAAGAATATTTTATCCGCCCCTTCTGACCAGCCATATGCCGCACTTTGGATATAATACCACGCTTGTTGTTCTAATGTTGCATAGCGTTGGCTCTCTGGTTGCCATGTTGGTCCAGGATAATCATCCCAAACGGGCACACCACTTTCATTAATCCAAATCGGACGGTTAAACCCAAAAGCAATCATGGTTTGACGGGCGTATATTGTCAACCAGGCACTACGCCAGGGATCGTTATAGGCATGTACTGCGACTAAGTCCATAAACCAATTGTTTTCTGGCGCGCTGGGGTCATTGGCATAAATGTTCAAAACTTGTGCCAGGAAGTTAGATTCACCGTTTGGGTATAATAATCCTCCAAACATCACTTGTGCGGAAGGGTCAACACGTTTGATAACAATGTATGAGATTTTGAGTAATCGGGCATAATCGCGGTCTGTCCCACGCCAAAAGTTTTCAAAATCCGGCTCATTCCATATTTCCCAAACGCGAATGCCGCTACCCAACGGGATGTTACCACTGCGGGCTAATTCTCCGCCTGGTTTATAACGATTAACAACTTGTGCGACATAAACGCCCCAAGGATTATTGGGGTTCAGAGCTTTGCCAGCAGCGGGTATATCGGTGCCATCGGCAAAAATTGGCTCATACATCCCTTGTATGCGTTCGCCATCTGCATAAAAATCCGGTCTGCCAATGAGGATCGCGTTGATTTGTAACCCAAATCGTAGATCATTGGTAATCTGCCGATCAAACCGTGACCAGTCCCACTCACCTGGTGCTGTTTCTGCCCATTGCCAATAAATTGGGAATCGATTCCAACCAGCCCCTAGCATCAATGCCTGTTGATAGCGTGTTTCTGGCGTTTCTACTGCGCCAGACGAAATATGTGTAATACCAAGACGATCTGCACGGATGTAGCTATCGGTTTGTGAATCAAGCGGCAAGCTAAAGATCAACAGGATGGGCAAAATAATCAATAATTGTCTCATTGTCAGCCTATCAGATTACTACCGTTATATTTGCCAAGGGATAAATCCCCCGGCAAGGTATCTACCCTAGGATTTGCTATGAGATGATCCCCTAAAAGGCGGTGTTAGCCTGTTTTGTAGGTCATAAAGTGTGATTCCCAGGCAGCACACAACGGTCGATCTGTTGCGGCGTAAATATAGCGGATTGTATCCCCCTCAAATTGAAATTCCCCGTTACCAAAACACGGTTGTGGCTGTGCAGCCTGTGCGCTAAAGGCATCAGACACACTTGGCGGTTGTGTTAAACACGGTAGCAAGTTCTCAATCGCGCGATCTTGGTTGATAATGACTAATACGCCAGCACGTGGGGGACGCAATCCTTCTTGGATCATGTCTGCACTGGGGTCTTCTACGTAAATCCGTGCATCAAATGCACCAACTTCACGATAACAATCTATAAAATTATCAACTTGAAGAATGACACCGGTTGCTAACAGGTTACCAGTGCTAATCCCAGCACCGGTCAGTGTGGTGGTGATAGCATCCTGAATGTTATCGGTATTAGAAACGGTATAACCGGCTAAATCAGGGAAAAAACTTTGCGCAGCGGCGGCATCATCTTTTGAGTCACCAGTTGCTTGGCAGCCCGCCATAATCAGCATTAAAAGCACAAGACTGATTCTCTTAAACATGCTGTTATACTCCTTTATTTTGAAGGCATTGCTTATATTATATGCTGTTTTCATCAGCCTGTGTGGTGTGTTGCTCTTTTTGCTGTTTGGTCATACGCTCTAACCGCCAATTATCAATGATAATGAAAATGACACCCAAAACAATGGCATGATCGGCTATGTTGGAGATATTTGAGGTGACATTGGGAATGATATAGTGAATAAAATCGGTGACATGCCCGTGGCGGATGCGATCAACGATATTCCCTAATGCCCCGCCACATACCAATCCTATCCCTATCCTAGTGATCCACCCGGCATCTGGCACACGTGGATAAAACCACATCATTCCAGCAACAATAACAATCGAAAGCAGCAAAAACGCATCACTCGCATTTGGGAAAATTCCAAATGCTGCACCAGTGTTATAACTATGAGTAAACCGGAAATAAGCCCCTAATGCGGGGATCGGCTCGATTGATTCATAACGTGCTAGGTTTTGGATAATCCACTCTTTACTGAGTTGATCTAGTGAAAAAACTATCAACGATAACAAAAATAACTGTAGCCAACGTCGTCTCATTGTTCCTCGTTTATGGATTATGTTTTCAATCTTGTTGCACTGGTGTGGTGGTTGGTAATTCTAACCAAGCAACCAGTGGCAGATGATCGCTCCCTAGATTTGGACCAACATTGGTTTTTAGGGCGTGGATCGTTCGTTGATGCCAAATATAATCTAACCGCAGGGTAGGGAACGGCATTTGAGTTGACCATGTTGCCCCTAACCCGGTATTTGTACTGCGGAAGCTATCTCCCATGAGTAACGCCAAATCACTATAGATAAGTGAATGCTGGCTCATGTTAAAATCCCCCCCTACGATAAATGGCAATGTTTCGTCTTTTAGGGTTTGTAGTAGAGCCTTAATTTGTTGATTGCGCTCGGTTTCATCGTAGCGGCTGATGGTACGTAGTAACGGGAGTTCAAAACGGGGCGGATGATCTAACGGATAGGCTAAATGCACGTGATAGATTGCGATTTGCTGTTCATTTATGTCTAAGACAACCCGCTGATGACCATTCACATCGCTTGATTCAACAATTGGATAGCGCGAGAAAAGATGTAAGCCGGCGTTCATCGCGTGTTCTGGATAGTCAAGCTTTTCTCCAATAAGTGGGGTATATTCCTGTAAAAGAATGATATCTGCGTCTTGCTGCATCAACCAGTCTACTGCTTGATCTGGCTGTGTGTTGTTATTTCCCCAAGCGTTAAATGTCACAAGAGTTAATACAGTGCCACCACTGGGAAGTTGGGTATGTGGTGGTTGAAAGAACGGACCGAACCAGATAACCCCAAGTAACGCTAAAATGCTCAGCCGTCCTGCTGTTTGCCACAAACGCAGCATAAACGCTATTGGCAGCAGCACTAATATTGGAGAGAACGTATAAATCGCAAAAGCGTTGAGCAACGCTAACCACCAGGTTGTATCAGTAAAGATCAACCGTAGGATTAGGTAGCTCACCATACTGATGAGATACACATTACATAGAAAAGCCACCACACGGTTGGTTAGCGGTGGCGTGTTGTTAGAACTCGTTGATATTGTCATGCCCACTATATTAGCCTAGTTTTGGGGCATAAGAAATAAGGAAATTTTAGATCAATTGTAAAGTTCGCTGGTGTACTTCTATTAAGCGGGCATAATGATCGATCACTTCATCCATCATCGCCTCCCAGGTTTGTGTTTCGGCATATGCTCGTGCTGCCTTGCTCATCTGCTGCATTTTTGTTTTATCACTGGCAATCTGCCGCACCCCTGCGACCAAACCAGCCACATCGTTTACCTCGAACGTGTAACCGGTTACGCCTTCTTGCACGACATCCGGGATACCGCCCACTCGTGATGACACGACTGGTAAGCCGGCTGCCATTGCTTCAGTCACCACTAGCCCAAATGTCTCTGATGCGGACGCAAATGTGAAAATATCCCCACTGGCATATGCTTGAGAAAGTGGCTCGCCAGTCATCTGCCCCATAAATTTGACCGGATAACCTGCGAAATATTGCCGCAATTCTTGCTCATATGGTCCGTTACCGATGATTGCCAGGCGTGTGCCAGGGATTTGTTCTAGGGCGGCACGCAGTTGGGTGACTTGTTTTTCTGGGCTGAGCCTGCCAACATAGATGAGTAGGGTATCTTCTGGGTGCCCGTCAGAAAGTTCATAGCGCATTGCCTCGCTTTTATAACGTGGATGAAAGCGTTCTGCGTCTACGCCTCGTTTCCATAATCCCACACGTGTTACGCCCATATCTAACATCTTGCGTTGAATTAAGCGGGAAGGTGCCAGCGTATAATCTGCCATGTTAAACATAAAGCGTGTCATCATATCAATGGGAGAGGTTAAAAACCCCATACTGACCGGACCTAGTTTAAAGTGTTTAATGACTTGAGAAATATCCAGATGGAATGATGTCAGGTTTGGGATGCCTAATTTCTTTGCCATTAAAATACCAAACCCCCCAATGAGCACCGGATGGATAATATGCGCAATATCCGGCTTAAATGCTTTTAGTCGGTCATAGGTGGCATAGGTGGGCGGACCTGCTTTTAACTGTGGATATAGCGGAAAGGTCACCCCTGGTACGCGAATGACTTCCGTGTTGGCATATTGGGTGATTTGTTCTCCTAGGTTATCGGCAGTGGTGGGTGCGACGATGATTGATTCGATTCCCCGTTTAGCAAGATGGTCTAACAGCAGGCAAATCACTGTGACAATACCGTCATGCTTGGGTAAAAATGTCTCGGTAAATAAAGCAACACGCATGGTCAATACTTCCTTTTTGGCTGTTCATGCTCTATAACACGGCTTTGCCCGAAAAGTGACGTTGGGTTAAATCTCCCTTAATCGGGTTGCCGCAACCGCCATTGGGATTTAAAATAGGTTTGTTTTTATCTTAAACGCCGGGAAAAATTCAATGAGCGATGTCATTGTCAGATTAGACGAGCGCGTGCGGTTGATGTCGGCTGTTTTGGCAGCGACGGACTACCCTGAGCGATCCCAAAAATTAAAGCCGCACGGCACCCATGCCCATGCACGTGCTACACGTAAACATCTTCTCAAATACACACAGCATCCGGCTGTTCAGGCAATACAAGCGTATTTGGATCAGGGGCAACCGCTAGAAGCGTTATTCGCACTGGTATCTTTGATGAGTTGGCCCCAGCTTGATATTCCTACCTTACCTCCCTGGGTGCCAGCTAATTTTAACGCTCAATTGCGCGATTTTTATGAAGCCACAGATCTAAAAACCTTGTGGGAAAAAGATCAACCCTTATGGGATAAGGCACATCTTCAATTAACACATGCTTTTAAGAATGTCATGCTCAAGCCTTTTTTTGAGCCGTTCGTGGGTAAAATTGAGGATAACCTGGTCTTGATGCCCAACATCAGTTATCCGACCGCTTATGATGTTGTCTTTAAATTGCGCAATGAAATTATTTGTATTGTGCCACCGCCACTTGCTTGGGGGGATAGCCCGCCGTGGCCCTATGATGAGCCAACGATGATCACACAGAGCTATCGCGCTGCCATCACTAGCTTTGGTAGTATTCTGATTAAAGCTTATCTGCGCAGTCATATGGATCAATTACAAGAGATTATGCAAAACGATCTTCCTGTGCATGATCAATTCAAGGCACAGCACCCCACCTGGGAAGATCAGTTTACGACACTATTCTTATCTGCGGCTGTGGCGATGTATCTTGAAGATCATGTTGATGAGCGTGAATATAAATCTTACATGCTCATGGAGAAAAAGGCGCGAGGTATGGCATTGTTACCTGGCACGGTCAGCGTGTTGCGCCGATATTTGCAAGAAGTGGGTAACAACGATAAATACAACAACCTGATTGAATTTTTGCCTATTTTTCCGAAACAGTTGCGTGTTGCCCAAAAAATTGTCAAGTTTTGAGAAATGCGTCATGTGAGTAGGAGATGGGTTATAGACAGTCTAGCTGCTGCCGGATAATAACGTGATGGCATGCTTACTTGCGGATTATATTTTCGCCATGTGGCGCACAAAAAGCTTTTGTTTAACTGCTCAAAATCGTCAAGGAGTGGCAGACCTTACACAAAAGAGGGAGATCTGCCTATCATCCTTAATTTTTATGCTTCTTAATGAACTCATCTAATACAGTGCGAGAAATCCGGTACCGATAGTTGATACGTGCCGCGGTGAGCTTGCCTTCCTCAATGAGTTCTAAAACAGCTTGTTCGGTCATATTGAGGTATTGAGCGGCTTCTGCCGTTGTCATAATGGTGGGGTAGTCCCTTAAATGGGTGGGGCGTGGTTTTGCTCTTTGATTTGGTTGTGGTTGTGAGGTGGATTCAACTGGTGTGGTCGGTTTCTCATCGGCTTTAGTTGATGAGATTGGACGTGTTTTGGGTAACACGGTGACACGGGTCTTTTGTGGCGCGCGGGAAAGTAGCATATAGGCGATTGCTCCCGATGCGATAATTCCCCCAAATTCTAATACACTCACAAAGCCTAGCGCAGCCTCATCCCCACCTGTTAAACCACTGACGATTTGAAACAGCAATAAATACCCAACAAACGGAGTCATCAATATGATGCCTGCTGCACGAACACGCCCACCTTCCAGCTGAATATTACCTAGCTTAACTGCACCGACTCCCAATAAGCCTGCACCAATAATGAATAAAATAATCGACACCTTCAAAATTCCTCATACTACAACGTTCTTTAAATTAGTTTAACTGACTTTACCCACTTGGGAAAGTTTTTCTTGATGTTAGGTTATGTTATATCTTAGCATAGCTATCTAAATTTTGGATAAGCTTTGGACGAAAAATCTTTCCTCGTGATGTAAAAATGCTCTCTCATCATAATTAGGAGAGAGCATTTAGCAATGTATTCTTATTCACACGGTGGCAACTCGGTCAAATCAATGACCCATAGACCACTGTGGATACCGTTCTGCGCCAAGGCGATCTGATTGCCTTCTGGTGAAAGCCACATCCATGCGCGGTCATCGGTTGTTAGGTCAAGTGGTAGGGCAGAAAGATCAGTCAATGTATCGGTATCCATATTAAAGCATTGCAAACGCGGCTCGCCTTCTACAGGACGCGCCAAATAGATAATTGGATCATCTGTCAGCACGTCTTCATAAATTGGGGCGGGCCAATTATTCCCCGGCAATTCATCAGTTTCAAACAACAATTCACGATCTGTTAGAAACACATGCCGATACCAATAGCCGGTTATATCGTCAAAGGTTGTGGCAATGACGACATGCGTCCCAAAAGTATTGACCCCAGGCACAATCTCTGACGGTGCGCCGATATAGATCGAACGGCTGATTCGCCCGGCTGTTGCACTTGCCGTAAAGTACAAGACATCCTCACCATATGCTCCATAATAATATGCTAGGAATACATCGTTATCTTGCCAGATGATCCCATGCAAGCTATGCCGTGAGATGTTATCCCAAATAAATGCGCGTCCGGTTCCATCTGGTGCGGCGGTATAAAAGTGATTAACCGCTGATTGAAACACAACCCGCCCTGAGCGTGGTGCAAAAGTCAAAAATGAACGGCGGTATTCAAACTCGTCTTCAATTCGTAAGTTTGCTAAAAACTGCTCTGTGATGCGATCTGCATTAGGGTGTTCAATGGCTGTTACTTCGCCACTGGTCAAATCTGCCTCATACCAATCTAGGTATGTAAATACATCTGCATCACACCCTACACCAAACCGCAGTTTGTTCTCATCAAGCCATTCAACAGATACGACTTCTTGGTCATCAATTTGCATCACATGCTCAATCGACATTGGCTCCCGCGTTTGTGGTTCGGTTTGTGTACCCTCTGGATAGAACACTATACTAGCGATCTCACTTTCCTCACCAAAGAACTCGATCGTTAAGCTATAATGCTGTACAGCTTCCGGTTGTAAGGCAAAATCTTGTACTAGCCCACTACCACAGGCATTAACTGGAAAGCCAAAACCTTCACCGATAACCTCGCCATCTGCATTAAGCAAATCTGCAAAGATGTTGATATTGCTATAAGCAACTGCGCCTGTGTTTGTGATTTCACCCTGAATCAATTGCACAGTCTGACCAAATAAATCAGTTGTTGTGATAACCTCTGCACTGACGACCTGCAAATCATCGCCATCTGTTGTAAAGTCCTGTGCATGTAGTGGGGTTATCAACATCAACAATATAAACAACAACCCAAGAGGTTTCAAAAT
>RFHA01000264.1 GCA_003696565.1 Chloroflexota bacterium | reverse complement strand
GGATAAAGCTGTCTTGCAAGACATCGACTGTTTTGGAAACAGCAGATGTCTGCACCACTGCTGTGGCCGGTCTCTCGACCGCGCTTTTCCCCGCCAAAGCCGCTAATAACCTCGCCAGCCCCGCCGCATAGCCACCCCGGAACGGTATCCGCTGGTATGCTCGCCACAGTGCCGGTATCCGGCACGCCTCCACCTGCAGCGGGATCAGGCGCATCTCCCCTTCCTGCTCCAGCTCCACCGCCACATCCGTCTCGTGCCGCACCCAACGGGAAGCCACCGCGTGTGGTGTCAACAGCAGCACAAACACGCCGCATTCATCCAGCCCCCGGCTGACTGCCGTTACCCACTTCTCCCCCGGCAAAATGCTGTCCGGTGCAATCCACACAGGCCACCCTTCCGCCTCCAGGTCAGCCGCCAGCCGCTGCGCCAGTTCTGCATCCTCATGCGCATGGCTGATAAACACCCGGCGTGGGTCACGAGGGTGAACTTCCGGCAGCGGTGGGACGGCCTCCACTTCATGAAACATCTCGGCAAACGGCTCCGCCCTTTCCGCCGCCAGATTAGCCAGCAAATTAGGCCACAACCCACGCCGCTGACAGTAGCCAATCAACAACATCACCTTGGCACTAAACACCATCCCGTTCGTAAATTCGCGCTGCACTTCCGGGAAATAATCAAAGCAAAACGTACCTAGTTCGTTGTCGTTAAAATATGTGGAAATAAATTGACGGATGGACTGGTTATCTGGTCTCATTTCACAATGCCTGCTTGTTTGAAACAGATTTAGGCAAGTTTACCACATCACCTACCGGAAACAGGAATCAATACGCGCATTCTTTTTTATGCTTTTTTCACTCTCATCGGTACCAATGGCCTTTTATCTGCTGCGCTGCCTCAATTACAATTTTGGCATGACAAACACGCAGCCTCTCAAACCACACTTACTTATTGTAGATGATGAAAGCTCGTTGGTGGAACTGTGCCAAATGATTCTGGAAGAAGCGGGCTTTCAGGT
>RFHA01000263.1 GCA_003696565.1 Chloroflexota bacterium | reverse complement strand
TGCCGGGCATGATGGTGCCACCATAGAGCATTAACCCGGGAATATCCAAGCGGATCAGTGCCATGATAGTGCCAGGGATCGTTTTATCACACGAGGATAGCGCGATGATGCCATCAAAATAATTGGCGCGGGTGACCAGTTCAATGCTGTCAGCGATCATCTCACGGCTGATGAGTGAGGCTTTCATGCCATCGGTGCCCATTGTGATACCATCGCTGATGCTGATGGTGTTAAACTCCAACGGAGTCCCCCCAGCGCGTTTGATGCCTTCTTTGACTTTTGCTGCTAACCGCCGTAGATGAAAATTACACGGTCCGACCTCTGTCCAGGTATTGGCAACGGCGATCAGCGGTTTTGCCAAATCTTCATCGCTCATGCCGATTGCTTTAAACATTGCCCGTGCCGCAGCGCGGTCATTCCCTGCTACCAAGGTGCGACTACGACGGTTTAACAATGTGTCACGAATTTCGGGTGTATCTGCCATTTATCTCTACCTTATCAATCAGTTACTCTTCATTTTTCTGATGAGAGAGTATGACTTATCATGGAATATGAGGCAAGTTCAAAATGGGATTTTTTTGGGGGGATGCTGTTGTTAGGGGGCTGATGCTGATCTCTTGATAATCTAGGTTTAAATCAATTTTTGTGACTGTGGTACTAGGGCAGTTTTTGGAATCTTGTGACAACGTTACGTATAATTAAGATGTATTCATGGGTTAATTAGGTAAAAATAAAATGCCTGCAAATGTAATTCAAGCCAATTATGAAACGTTGGAGTCAGTTGCCGGTTTATTTGACAACTGCACAACCATCACGGAGGACATGTTACGGCAAGTCCTGTCAAAGATGGACGATTTACGTCCCAACTGGATCGGGCGCGGGGCAGATGCGTTTTTTGGGGAAATGGAAAACGATGTGCTGCCACAAGTGCGTCGTTTGGTATCCGCCTTTGAAGAAAGTACATCCACCACCCAGCGTATTATTGAAGTTTTGCAGGAAGCGGAAGAACGTGCCAGTGGTTTGTTTAATGGAAACGATAGTATAGTCACGACGGGCACCGGTGGCGGGATCGGCAATACAGGCAGTGCGGTCGTTGGGCAAAATGGCTATTTGGATTATCGCAAAATTGGCAATGTGGATTATTATAAAGTCCGCATTGATGACCCGAACTTTAACCCGCGTGAATTTGTTGCTAGCTTGAATCCTGGTGATCGCCCGGTGATCTTTGTGGTACACGGGTTTAATGACAACGGCGATGCCTACCCGCAATTTGCGGAGCATATTGATAAGCAGTATGGTGGGCAACGTCCGTTGGTTGTCGGCGTAGAGTGGGATTCCGTCCCGTTAACACGCGGGATGAGTGATGCAGCACTCGCTGGCGGTATTGGTGGGGCTGTTGGCGGTGGTCTTGGCGGCGGTGTGCCGGGGGCTATTGGCGGTGGTCTTGGCGGGGCAGTAGGCGCGGCGGCTGGCACAGGTATTTTGAACTATCAGCAGGCAGAGGCAAATGCCCGCACTTATGGACCAAACATGGGGCAGTTAATCGCTGCTTATAACTATACACACCCCAACAGCCCGGTGAATGTGGTTGCGCATAGCTTGGGTAATGGGTTGGTGATGGAAGGCATCGCAACGAATGATGTCAAGATCAACAGTTATATCGCGGTACAAGGCGCGGTGGATCAGGCGCAAATTGCCCCTGGTGGACGTTATGAAGATGTGCTGGATACCAATGAAGTCGGCAATTTAGGGGTTACCTATCATCAGGGCGATCGTGCTGTGGGGGTTGCACGTCCATTAGCTGGCTTTGATACAGGTTTGGGAACGCATGGCGGTGGTGAGAATTTGCAACGCCCGGTTGGCACAACCAGTTACTATAATTTAGACGATAGCATCCCCTGGTATAAGGAAATCTTCACGTTGAATCATTATAGTTATAATGATGAAGTGGTTCAAAATACCGCGATGATTGATATGTGGGGACAAGATGGTAGTGGCTTGAGAGGACAAAGATGAGCAAAATTGCTTATTCCACCCAGGGGTTGATCCATGTGATTGACCTGGAGAATAACCAAACACAAACATACACCCAAGGCAAGGGGATGTGGAATCCTTCTTGGTCTCCAGATGGTAAATATATTGCCTATGGGTGGGGTGTGGTGAATATCTTAGAGTTAGCAACTGGTAAAATTACGGAATTGGCACCGGGGGCGGCGTTCCCTGCTTTTCATCCAGATGGCTCAACATTGATATATAACGTCAATGGGGAGGGGCTGTTTGCGCATCATTTACCCACCGGGCAAATAACGCGCATTCTGGATAATACGTTACAGCCTTTTCAGGCGACATGGCACCCCAGTGGGGAGATGATCGCTTTTGTGGGGCAAGTTGGGAATGATCGCCATATTTTTACGCTGGATTTGGCATGCTTGGATGACGATTCATGTGCAGAGGCAGCAGTACAGATTACCCAAAACGGGCGATTTAACCATGCGCCGGCTTGGTCACCGGATGGGCAACGCATCGCGTTTGAGCGGATGGACTTTGCCACGGGCAAATGGCATATTATGGTGATTGATGCTGATGGGAGCAATGAGCGGCAAATTAGCCCGGACGATGTCAGCGATCATCATCCCACGTGGAGCGCAGACGGGCAGCAATTGGTGGTGGAACGTGAGACGAATCAGCCAGGGCTACGGGCGAATTTGTATCTAATAGACCTAAAAGGCAATACGATCCGGCAATTAACCACTACTGGCGGTACTGAACCGGAGTGGTGGTCAGCAAACTAGGTATACGGTAAACTAATGGGTGAGGCGGCTTTTTAGGATACCCCTCACCTTATAAAATCCGAGCATTATAAAGAAATGACTTGATGGATATTGAAAAATTTAGCGCAATTGCGCAACAGATTGAAACAGAAGTGGCACGGGTCATCGTTGGGCAGCGTGAGGTTGTGCGCGATGTATTGATTTGCATTTTGGCAGGGCGGCACGCGCTCTTAGAAGGGGTGCCAGGCTTGGGGAAGACGCAATTAATTCGCACCCTGGCAGATGTGCTTGATTTGCACTTTAGTCGTATTCAGTTTACCCCTGATCTAATGCCTTCTGATATTACGGGCACGAATGTCATGGAGGAGACTGAGGACGGGCGTAAGGTGTTCCGTTTTCAGCAAGGACCGATTTTTGCAAACTTGATTTTAGCGGATGAGATCAACCGTGCTACGCCCAAAACACAATCTGCCTTATTAGAAGCAATGCAAGAAAAGACGGTGACAGTTGCAGGGACAATGTACCCGATGGCACAACCGTTTTTTGTATTGGCAACGCAAAACCCTGTTGAGCAAGAAGGTACTTATCCATTGCCAGAAGCGCAGTTAGACCGCTTTATGTTTAAGATTAATGTGGATTTCCCGACGGTAGATGAACTCGTGGAGATCATTGCTCGGACAACAGGGGTAGATAACCCAACGGCATCCAAAGTTGCTACAGGCGAGCAGGTGATTGCCATGCGTGAGCTTGCGCTTCAAACACCAGTTGCCTCACACGTCAATCGTTATGTTGCAGAGTTGATTGTCGCTTCTCAGCCGGATAACCCCGCCGCGCCGGATATGGTCAAGCGGTTTGTGCAATATGGGGCGAGTCCCCGTGGGGCGCAAGCATTGATTTTGGGGGCGAAGATCAATGCGCTGTTAGAAGGGCGGTTTAATGTTGCCTTTGAAGATATTGAAGCGATCGCTAAACCTGCCTTACGTCATCGCCTTTTGTTGAACTTTGAAGGGCTGGCGGAAGGTATCCAAACGGATGATGTGGTGGCAAATTTATTGGACGTTGTTCAGCGTGTACCCGCTTAAGCCCGCCAACAGATAAATCGCTTTCCAACACCACACACCCCATAAATATGTCTGTAGATAATTGTCTAAAATCAGCCCCATGAATGGGGCTAACCCTACGTGATTGATATACTAGTTATTCCCTAAAGTGTATAAGCTATGTTTGATATTATCATGATGTTCTTATGGAAATAACATCATGATTATTTTATAATTTAATGGAACTGTACCGTCTGGACGGTTTATATGTCAAAAGATACTAAACAACAAATTTTAGACGCGGCAAATCACCTCATTGAACAAGAAGGGGTTGCTGCCTTAACGCTTGAATCGGTTGCAGCAGCAGCCGGGGTTAGTAAGGGCGGCTTGCTTTATCACTTTCCGAATAAGGACGCGCTGATTGAAGGCATGATCGCACATCTGATTCAAAATTTTGACGAGAGGCTTGGACAATCAGCGGATTTTGCCGACTGGTTAGCTGCCTATGTACGGCTGACATTGGCGGATATGAGTTTATTGAGTCAGGCACAGTTCAGTATTTTAGCGGCAATTGCCAATAATCCGGATTTAGTCCAGCCGATGGCAGATCAAACCGCAGCCTGGCAAAAACGCATTGAATCTGTGGCGAAAGACCCTGTTTTAGCTACGATTATCCGCCTGGCAACCGATGGGTTGTGGTATGCCGAGATGCTTGGTATCCGGCAGGTATCTGACGAGATGAAACAAGCTGTAGAAAAGCGTTTGTTGGAGATGATTCATGATTCAACACAGAGCGAATAACTATCCAATTCATTATTTGCCATATTTATTTGGTGCATCAGTGAGTGTTGCGGTTGTGTTAGAACTCCGTCATATGCCCGCGATGGAGTATTTGAGTAAAGCATTGATGACCTGGTTTTTAGGGTTTTTTCCTTTGGCAGAGATTTATGTGGCTGTTCCGGCGGGGATGGCTCTCGGCTTGAGTGGGCTTTCTGTGGTGGTGTGGAGCGTGTTCGGCAACTTTTTACCGATTTTGCTGATCCATTATGGCTATGAAAGCCTGATGCGAATTGAATGGATCAACCGTTGGCTAACATGGTTGGCATCCGATAAAGCGAAAGCGCGGATGGATCGCTATGGTATTTGGGCGGTGTTG
>RFHA01000262.1 GCA_003696565.1 Chloroflexota bacterium | reverse complement strand
GTTGAATCGATCACCGCCGCATATTCCCCATTAGGGCTGACACTGAACGCCCCAGTACGGAACGTCCCAAAATCTGAAAAATCAATGTGACTAACAGATTGCAAATGTTGCACATTATCCAATCTAATTTCTGGCGCGTTCATGTCGGATAATTGCCACACATCTAAGCCCTCTCCACATCCAATCACCAATGTTGTGCCACTCAGCCGCATTAAATCTGGCACACGGCTGCACGGATGAAACGTGCCTAAATTGGTAAATTGTCCGGTTGTTACATCCCACAAACCAACAATTGGTTCATCGTCAAATTGTACGCCAACAACCTGCTCTCCCCCCGGCATCACCATCAATCCATGAATATACGCACCATTTGGCACAGGCAATCGCGCTATAACTGCACTCTGATCAAAATCTAGCAGCAACACTTCAGAACGCGCTCGAACATTCACCGCCAAATAATGCCCAGACATGTCATTTACCCGCCCAAAATCCGGCACCATCTCTAATTGAACATGCCCTAACTCTGTTCCTGTTTCTAAATGCCACAATTTGATTAAACCGTCCGCCGTGGACGTGACCGCAAACGGTGCTGCTGTCCGCCCATTACGCATGACAGCAGTTGAATCCGCATATGGTGCAGATGGCAACCGTTCCCCCGTCATCATATTCAGTATATATGCTTGCTGTGTAAGCACTTCTACCCATACATCGCCCACCTCACTGATCCAAACGCGGACAGGTGGCTCATCCAATGTGCCAACCGACTCACGCACATCCGCTGCCAGATCATATGTCCACACACCAAACTCAGCATCCTGCGCCGTAATCACCCCAAGTCGCCCATCCGCTGCAAACTCTGCCGTAATGACTTCACCAGGGAAGATCACACGCTGTGCTTCTGTACCAGTTTGCAGGTCAATCACAATCAATGTATCTGGCACACTCACAACTGCGGCATACCGCCCATCATGGCTTAATGTAAACCAACCCGAATCAATCCGCCCATCGAAATCATCAAATGGAATAAAAGCACTCAGTAATATCACCAACAGGGACAAGGCAAGATATTTTGTGATCATCCTAATGATATTTAGCTGAATGGGAGTGTTATTTATGCTTTTATGATATTTTGTTACGATATTTCTTAAACATATTTGCCAATTTTGAAGTCGCATTGTGTCCTCTTTTGTGCTACCCTTAAAAAGTCTCATGTGTATTGTAAAAATTGGGGAATGACGAATCATGATGACTCCGCAAGAAATCCAAAACATGCTAGATCGTGTTCTATTAAAAGTCGATAAGCCGGGGCGTTATGTGGGTGGCGAATACAACAGCGTCATCAAAAATTGGGACGAAATCGACTTCCGTGTGGCGTTAGCATTCCCAGATATTTACGATTTAGGCATGTCCAACCTAGGAATCATGCTACTGTATAACCAGATTAACCAACAGTCAGATTTATTGGCAGAGCGTGTATTCTGCCCCTGGGTTGACTTAGAAGCCATCATGCGAGAGAAAAACATCCCCCTATTCTCATTAGAAACCTATCATCGCATCCGCGATTTTGATTTACTTGGAATCACAATCCCTTATGAGCAATTATATACCAACGTATTAAACCTCATAGACTTGGCAGGGATGCCAATTCGCAGCCAAGACCGTGATGAATCCTATCCGGTCATCATCGCGGGTGGGCATGCTTGTTATAACCCAGAACCGATGCATGCTTTTATTGATGCCTTCGTCATTGGAGAAGGTGAAGAAATCATCGTTGAAGTCGCCCATACATTAAAAAGCATGCGCGGGGCATCTCGCCTGGAACAATTAGAAGCCCTCGCTCAAATTCAGGGGATATATGTTCCACGCTTTTATGATGTCACTTACCACGCTGATGGCACAGTTAAAGCCATTATCCCCAATCATCCCGCCGCGCCTAAAACCGTCTTAAAGCGCATTGTCCCTGTCTTACTCAAACCTTTCACGCGGTTTTTGGTGCCTAATATTGACACCGTGCATAACCGGGCACCCATTGAAATCATGCGTGGCTGCACACGTGGCTGCCGCTTTTGCCATGCAGGGATGGTAACCCGCCCTGTGCGCGAACGTCCCGTGCCGGAAGTCATGCAAGCCATTGAGGAAATCATCAACAACACTGGTTTTGAAGAAATTAGCTTGTTGAGCCTATCCTCATCTGATTATGTCTATGTGCATGAACTCACTGATGCTGTGCATGAAAAATATAATGGCAGCGGGTTATCGCTCAGTCTGCCCAGTTTACGCATTGAATCCACCAGTGCAGAATTACTAGACAAAATTGGGGATACACGCCGCAGCGGGTTCACGTTTGCGCCAGAAGCCGCAACAGAACGGATGCGTAACCGCATCAACAAATATGTGCCTGATGAACAAGTCTTACAAGCCGCGCGCGATGTCTATTCACGTGGATGGCGCACCATCAAATTCTATTTTATGATCGGGCATCCTGATGAAACACTCGAAGATGTTCAAGCCATTATTGACCTGTGTAAAGCTGTGCTGAAAGAAGGACGGCGGATTTTAGGGAATAAGGCAAATGTCAACGTTGGCGTAAGCACCTTCATCCCAAAACCACACACTCCCTTCCAATGGGTGCCACAGGACGATTTAGAATCCATCCGTGCTAAGCACCGTCTACTCAAAGAACAAATCAGTGGGCAAGGCTTGCATTTACGCTGGAATGATACTGATAGCAGCGAATTTGAAGGCTGGTTAAGCCGGGGAGATCGGCGGATGGCAGCTGTTATACAACGTGCGTGGGAACTTGGTGCAAAGTTTGATGCATGGATGGATCATCACAAACATGATGCTTGGCTGCAAGCGTTTGAAGAAATCGGCTTAACCCCAGAGTTTTATACCCACCGTGAGCGTGACATAGATGAGGTTTTCCCTTGGGATCACATTGACGTGGCTGTTCATAAAAAGTTCCTGCGTGAGGATTACTTGATGAGCATTAAAGGGGAAACACGGGTAGACTGCCGAGATCGCTGCTTTGCCTGTGGGATTTTGCCTAAGTTTAAGGAAGCACGTGCCATGACGGAAAAAATGGCATGGGAATGCCCACCTGTCAAACCGATCAGCGCCCGCAAACGCAGCAACAACAATGATAGCGCATCAAACGTCACCTTGTTAAATTAAATCAATGGAACACACCACAAAGGCACAAAATGGTGAAGTTAATTTCAGCTTAACCTGCCTTTGTGGTGTTCACATCCCGTCAAAATATTTTTGCAGCGCATCATCAGGACGAATGTCAACCACCTGCTCCAACAGCCAATCCACCATAAACAACCGAAATTCTGTAGCAATAGTAGAAATTGCTTTCATCGCCGCGCTAAAGTCTTTGCCACAATCACAATATTGGCAATCAAAACAAAGTAAGGTCAGGATGCCATTTTCATCCGTTGTCCCATAAATCGCGCCAAAATCTGGATCATAATAAGCAAACCCGTTCTCTACGGGCATCGGTTCACGCGCATAACCGGTCATCAAATCGTCGTCACGCGGTAAGATGTCCTTAAAAATTTGATCCAAACGAGACCGTGGGATATTCAAGCCACTGATACGATAGGGATGAATGATCATTTGTCCAGGATCATCATGCTTAAACCACTCGATCACTGCCTCATAATTTTCCTCTGGCAATAGCTCAACCGTGCGCCAATCTTGTGCATGGACGTAATAGGTCATCTTTCGCCTCCCTCAACCAAACCCAACTCAAGCGCAAGTTCATATAAATTTTCATTTGTAACGCCATATCTCGCTTGAAGCACACGATTTTGCACTGCGTTACGTTCTATAGGGATCACATCCCCCGGAAAGACCGCCAACCACACCTCTCGTGCTTCCTCAAACCGTGTTACATCCCCGCTGAATGCTTCCCCCTGTATAGGACGCTGCCCAATATCAATCATATACTCCAGAATAAAATATAATGCTTCCGTGCTAAGCGTGTTTTCGCCATAAGGACCGGCTGCGCTACGCATCCAGGTGATATAATCCAAATCACGCTGCCAAAACAGCTCACCACGCCGCTGCCGAGCGATTATCTCCACCTCATTATAAATCGCTTCCATTTTGTCGCCACCATTAACAGACATAGAAACGACCAACAACGCACGATCATCTAGCAAAATCAGACCAGCATCCGCTGTTAAATATTCATTCTGGGCATTGTTCTCATCACCTGGACCAACAAAGCCATCTTTACTAACCGGAACACCACCCAAGCGGAGCGCGGTTTGCTCTAAAAATCCCGGAAAGCCTTCTACAACTGACATCAATGCCACAGCCTGATCGAACAAGTCTGTTCCCATCTGGTCATATAGCCAAGCATAATAACGCGCCAAATCCAACGCTGAAATTGTATTATTGTAAAAGCGTGGCACCCCGCGGATTAACGTGGTACGGTTATCAAAGCGGTGATCAATATATGCTGGGTTATCTGTCTCACCTTGATCCCATTGACGCATCCCTGATTCAGGTGAAATGCCGATAGTTGTTTCTGACCAAGCATTAAACGCCTCAATCGGATTAAGATGATCCAACCCGGTATATTCATAGGCGTAAGCCAACACATTACCCGTTGAATAGTTATCACTATAAACAATCATCCGATATAAATCACGCAAGATCAGATGATGCGTTTGCCATGCTTCACCATATTCCGCCGGCACATCTGCCGCACGAGCATGCCAATACATCACCGGCACACTGTTCCAAACATCCGCCGGCACATGGGTCAGAAAATACATCAATATCGGACCTTTAATAGCGGAAACCATCGGCAATTGTTTTTCAATATCAACACCCGCCAATAGTTCATCATTGGTCAAATCATAGAAAAAAAAGCTAAGTGGGCGGTTAAACCCAAGCTCAGCAAAACGCGCACTATATGGGGCAGCTTCTACCACAGCAGGGATGTCCATCCCTGGCGGGAAAAAGCCCCCTCCCAATAGCAACATTGCCAATAAAAACCAGATCATAGTCATTGACTCGTCTTTAAAGCTGCCTCAACAATAACATCAATGACACGTGCAGCTCCTATGACTTCCGCAATGAATGTGTCCCGTTCTTCATCCGTAAAGTCGTCGCTAATCAAGCTGAGCTTAATCAACTGCATATTGCCAATGATGTTATTTAACTGTGCGCGGATGTCATGCCCAACTTGATGTAACAGGTCATCCGATATTTTACCTGTATATTGGTTGATGAAATCATTCAATTTGGTTTGATCATGCATAAATAGAGTCCAATCTATTACATCCATGCCCTGACTCTACACCGAAAACATCCACCAGACCTATAAGATTATCCCTTTAGTTTCCGCATCCGTTCCGCTGCCGCCAAAATCGTGTCATCACCTTTACAGAATGCGAAGCGCGTATGACGGCTCCCTAAATATTTATGTTCAGCACTATAAAAAAATGTAGGGGGAATAACCGCGACACCAATCTCCGCCGTCATATATCGTGCAAATTCAACATCGTCTCCATCAAACACAGGGCTAAAATCTGCCATCACAAAGTATGTCCCTTTGGGCGTGGGTGCCGTCATGCCTGCCGCTTGAATAGCATCCATCATCAAATCTCGCTTACGGGTATATACCGCCCGATAATCATCATAATAAGACTTGGGCAACGTAAAAGCATGTGCCACTGCCATCTGCGCTGGATGATTAACAGCAAACGCCACAAATTGATGCGCTTGGGCTACGCCTTTCATCAAGTCAGGATGCCCATATGCCCAGCCAACCTTCCAGCCGGTCATGCCAAATGATTTTCCTGCACTGCCGATCGTAATAGTACGCTCAAACATATCGGGTAATGTCGCAATCGGAACATGCTCCGCTTCATCAAAAATCAGATGTTCATATACTTCATCACTGATAACCGTCACATCAAACTCAAGGCATAACTCAGCGATCATCTGGAGTTCTGCCTGGGTGAATACCCGTCCGGTGGGATTATGTGGTGTGTTCAGGATAATAGCACGGGTATTTGAGTTAAATGCAGCACGCAACTCATCTGGGTCAAATGTCCAATCTGGCGCGTGGAGCGGGACATAAACCGGTTTACCACCTGCCATCAAAATATCCGGCACATAACTATCAAAAAATGGTTCGATAACAATGACTTCATCACCGGGGTCTGTCAAACCCATCACAGCGGCAAAAATCGCCTCAGTTGCCCCGGGTGTGATGATTACACCACCGTTCGGGTCAACCTCTAAGCCGTAATTGCGCCCAGCATGATCGGCAACGCCTTGCCGCAGTGCAAATACCCCTGGACCAGGCGCATATTGATTATGCTTACCATTGCTCAACGCAGCACGAAATGCATCAATGACCTCAGCCGGTCCGTCAAAATCCGGCTTACCCTGCCCAAGATTGATGGCTTGATGCTTTGCCGCCAGTTCATTAATTTCCGTAAAAATGGTTGTTCCAAATCCTGCAACACGATTTGCAATTTGAGGCATATATCTATCCTTAATATTAGTCCTTTAATCTGATTCGAATTTTTAAACTATATTATTCCCAAGCGGTAGATCTACGATCTATTTATTAAAGTGGTTATTTTGTCTTGAAGAACACAAGCATAACCTATTCATTTACCACAAGCAACCTGGCACGTGTAGAATTTGTTGACTCATCCAATGGCAGCCAAGTTAACTGATGCTTACGCGCCAGTTCATCAATTCGCTTCCATAAATCATCATGCATCACAGGTTGCCCGTCTGATTTTCGCCAGTTTCGTTTGCGCCAACCGTGTATCCAGTTGGTCATGCCATTCAACACATAATCACTGTCAATATAAATTGTTGTTTCTGTATGCGGGAGCAAATTTTGCAACGCATCCAACGTAGCGACTAATGCTAAACGATTTTCGGTAACATCATCCAACCAATCTGATAAGGTCAGCTCACCATCTGATGTAATAATTAAAATCCCCCATCTACCACGCTTATGTGACATTTTTAAGGCGATATAAACCACCGCCGAATGCGTGATTTGCTGGCTGTTTTGACTGTGGTTGTTTTTCCCATAAACCTGTTTGATCGCCGCTGTTGCCAATTGATCAGCACGTTCATTATATTCATGCCCAGCGTGCCCTTTAACATATTCCCAAGTAATTGTATGCTGCCGTGCTAAATCATCTAACTGTCGCCATAAATCATGATTGGCTTTGCGCTTCCAACCGCGTGTCATGGTATTCACGACATACTGCGAATCCGAAACAACCCGTACCGCCGTCGGTCGCTTCAACTGTTTTAAGCCTTCAATCACGGCGGTTAATTCCATACGGTTATTGGTTGTGTTTGCTTCTCCACCACTCAATTCCATCTCTTTGAGGACATTTCCCGCCTCATCAGATGCCACTAAAATCGCCCCCCACCCGCCAGGACCAGGGTTACCGGAGCAAGCACCATCAGTATACAGCGTGATTTTTGTCATCTCCAATTGCAATCCTTTGCTTATCTTTACGTATTATATATATGCTCTTTAAGAAAATAATTGGGCAACTGCCACTTGTTCCTAAAAGATAAACGTCATTCTCTCCATCAATAGGGTTTTTCTACAGGATAATCATTCAAAGTGCATTGTATACACCCATTCATGCAAAAATATGTTAAAATTGAATCGTGATTCGATAAATAGACATAAGGAAACCATTATGACACTGGCAATCGAACCAATCGAAAGTAAGCGTCGTCAAGCATTTTTGCGGATCGCCAAAAATGTCACCGGCACAACCCTAGCGGGGACTGTGCCAACACCAGCTTTAGAGACTACAAAAATGCTTGGGATTGCCCTAGCAGATGCATGGATGTTTTGGGATGTCTACCGGATTTATTTTGATGAAACCCTGACCGCCCAAAAACTGCGCGATATGCTAGGCACAGCAGGCATTGTGGTATTTACCGGAGGTGCATTCAGTTATGGTGTTTTGCGGATTTCACAAGCAATGCTCGGTGAGTTTTTGAATGCTCTACCACTTGTTGGTTGGGTTGTGAATGGAGCAATCGTCGGCTCATCGTCTCTGATGCTTGGTTTGGCATGGACGGCTTTTGTAGAAGAACGTTACCGTAGTGAAACAAAAGCCATTGAATCCAGCCCCAAACCCGTTATTTCTGATAAAAAGCAGAAAGTCCAAATCACACTCACCGAAGAACCTGAACCGCAAACAAGTGTTGTAAACGGCAACGGTAAGGCTCTCATCAAAGAAACAGCTCCCGCAGATATTACGGTCGCCCCACCTAAAGACATTCAGCCTATTCAAGAGCAGCCAAAGGTTGTTATTGAAGATGATGCCCCATCTGCACAACCCGAAAAAGTCTTAACGCTGCACCCAGAAGGTAAGCAAGGCGTAGAGATTGATAAAGATAAATATGACACAATCCGGAAAGCCATTCTTGATGTATTAAACAAGCAAGAGGATATTTTATTCAAAGAGTTAGTCCAACAAGTAGAAACCGCCATCGGAGATACATTTGATGGCTCAGTACGTTGGTATGTCACCACAGTTAAGCTAGATTTAGAAGCTCGCCACATCATTGAGCGTGTGCCAGATTCCAGTCCACAACGTCTACGCTTGCTTTAACCACAATAGGGCGGAGTTCTTCCGCCCTGTCAATCCAAATATCCGCCATCCGTGTGATATTCATCCTATATTTTAATGACACACATCATCCGCAAAAACGATATACTTATAGTTAACAACTGTTATCGGTTCTGAGTTTTAAGCTACTAAAGAAACGAGATAATTATGACCTCAATCAGCGGGGATGAAATCAATTCATTGGATGTGTTATTACAACAACTTGCCATGACAATACGCCGTCAAATCGCCAATATTGCTAGTGCATATGATCTGACTGTTGCCCAATATCTGGCGTTGATGACAATCTACAGGTCAGATTCTTACTGTACAATGAGTGAACTAGCCGATAACACCATGCAAATTTCTGCCACAATGACCGGCATCATTAATCGACTAGAAAATCGCGGCTGGGTTAAACGTGAACTTGATCCATCTGACCGCCGTGTGTGGCGCGTCAATTTGACTCCTGATGGCAAACATCAACTTGAACAACTAGAAGCAGAACGCAGAAAGCTAACCGAACAAGTTCTCTGCCAATTCACTACACAAGAACAGCAAACACTTCATGCTTTAGTTGATAAATATTTAGCCATCACTATAAAATAGCGTCATCTAAATAGCATTTATTCGACAGTATTTGTTTCTTTGATATGCGCCACAGACTGCCGGACTAGCTCACGCAAGATATCCAGGTTAATGTCTTCAATTTTTTTGATGTACAAGCAGGATTTTCCGGTTTTGTATTTTCCTAATTTTTGAAGTAAATCCGCATAATCATCAAAGCCAGCCATAATATACAACGTAATAGCCTGCTTACGCGGCGAAAACCCCACCAAAAGCCACTCCCCTTCTCGTCCACTACTATAACGATAGTGGTAACGACCAAACCCAATGATACTATCCCCCCACATCACTGGTTGTTCACCCGTCACTTGTTGAATAAGTTCCAGAATAGCAAATGAATCTTCCCGTTTTTTTTGCGGCTCAACTAAATTCAAAAATGCTACCACATCACCATCGGTTGGAACTGTCTTGTTTTGTGACATCATACCCTCTTGTTTTCTTAAAGCAGATACATTGATTGTATCATTAAAGCAAAAAGGCGCAGGCTAATGCCGCGCCTCAACTTTATATTTACACGTTATCACTCATTATTGCTCAAAGGATTGATACCCGCCACCGCTCAACGAAGAGAACTTCAGCACATATGTCTTTTCACCGCCAAGTGAAGGGGCATTCAATTGAAAACTACAATCCGACAAGCGATAAACCGATACACCATTTCCTTCAGCAATCAATACAGCACCAGATTCTGGACAACCCGCAGCGGCAATTTCATCCGCTGTGACCACTAAGCGCATTGTGCCCTGTGGATAGTAGATATGCAAACCGTCACTAACAGCATAAGCCACAAACGGCGCAGCTGCATCTGGATTAATTCGCCCATCCGAACCTAATGATGATGCCGGAGGCAGGATCAATGGCAAACTAGCACAATAAGATGAGTGATCTGCCGGATCATGTGTAATTACTTGTAATAATGGCGCACTTTGTCCTACGATAGCATCAAAAATTGCTTGTGTATTATGGCCGACCGGGGGTGCGGTTGTAATATCAAAAAATTTGATATACAAGGGACGAGCTGTAAAATTATTGATTATATTCCCTGGTGCAAAACTGGACATTTGCGTGTATGAGTTACCGACAGTAAAGCCCTGCCAATCCGCAGCAACAGCCACACCATTTGCATCAACAACCACCATACCGATTAAATCATTACCTGAATACTCAGCCACCTGACCGGTAAATGTAAAATCGATCAGTAATTCATAATCACTACATTGTGTCCCAATAGAGCTGACAGTTATTGTAACATTATCGAGTGTCACTGCTTGTGCGGGGCGTGGTAGTGCGATAATAATCAAAGCCATCATACCAATGAACAATTTTAACAGTCTCATGTTTGCCTCCTCTTTATCTCAATATACTAAGATCATCATAAAGACCTAGCGTTACAAAAGCGTTGCAAATGCCACCTCTTTTTACCCCAAAATTACAACCTGTTTACATTTTTACCGTATAGTGGAATAAATATGTGGTAAAAAAGGAAGGGATTATGATGTTATCTCGGCGTAACTTCCTCAAAGTCTTTGGTGTCAGCGGGTTAAGCTTTAGCGGATTGGCAACCACGTTGGCAAAAGCCCCACCGGGGACATTCGCCCCGGCACAAATCGGTGAACGTGACCCAATACAGCACATCATCAACCGCCTAACATTTGGACCCCAACCCGGCTTATATGATTACATTAGCCAGATTGGTGTGGATGAATTTATTGAACGCCAGTTGGATTATGAATCCATTCAAGATAATGAAACAGACCATCGTTTACAAGCATTCCCGCTCATTAACGAACATGGTGGGGATTTGATAGCTGACATGGATAACAACCGGCGGCGTGTATTGATCGACTTAATAGGGAGTTGGCTTACCCGCGCCATCTATTCTAATCGACAACTTTATGAGCGTATGGTGCATTTTTGGAGCGATCACTTTAATGTTTACATCAATAAAGGTCCGGTTTTATTCTTGAAATTAGATGATGACCGCGACCACATCCGTCCTAACGCTATGTTAAGTTTTATAGATGTACTACGTGCTTCTGCACAAAGCCCTGCGATGCTATTTTATCTGGATAATGCACTCAGTAATGATTTTGCCCCTAATGAAAACTATGGGCGCGAATTGTTAGAACTGCATACACTGGGAGTAAATGGTGGTTATACCGAAGATGACGTAAAGGCTGTTTCACGGGTGTTTACCGGTTGGTCAATCACCAACTTCCGCGAACCAAACAGCCCCCCAGGGCGGTTTATTTTCCGGCGTGTCGCCCATGATAGCCGAGAAGCCATTGTATTGGGGGAAGTTATCCCAGCTAACAGTGGCATTGATGCCGGATACCAAGTATTAGAAATTTTGGCAAAACACCCTTCCACAGCACAATTTATCTCTAGCAAACTCATCCGTCGGTTCGTAGCAGATACCCCTCCACAGTCTTTAGTTGATCTTTGCACACAAGTCTATCTCGATACAGGCGGCGATATCAAAAGTCTGCTGCGGGAAATCTTTCGTTCAGATGAGTTTTGGCAAGCACCTCCCAAATTTAAGCGTCCGTTTGAGTATGTCGTCGGTTTATTACGTGTGCTGAATTATGATGTCCAACGTCCACGTCGTTTTTATGAGACGGTGGCTTATCTCTTGATATCAATGGGACATTTACCGTTTAACTGGCCCGCACCCAATGGCTACCCAGATGTTGGACGTTATTGGATGGACAACTTACTACCCCGCTGGAACGCCGCATTAGCAGCAATGTTTTATGACGAAGATGATACAAGTCCAGATTATACTGGGCTAGTTGCTATGCTTCAAAACGCAGGTGTTATAAATGATGCAGAAGCCGCACTGCAATTTATGGCGCGTTACATGCTCGGCAGGGAATTGACGGGTGATGAACTGACCATCACATTTGAATTTATGAGGGGTTCCACAGATGATCTTTGGGAACAACTAATCTTAGGAACAGTTTTGATTTTGGCATCGCCAGCCTTCCAATATAAATAAGTCATATAGGCAATTAAAAATGAAAACAAAAATATTTTTTAGCGTGTTATTATTTTTTGTAGGCATTTTAGCCTTTGTCATGCTAAATCTATCAACAAATTCAATTGAAGCACAGCGTCCACGCCCCACCACAGACCGAGGCACACCACAGTTTCAAACGCCTGTGCCGCCTACCATCCCAACCCGCAACACTGTACAGTTCCAAACTCCCGGCACACCCACCATCCCAACCCGCAACATCACACAGCTCACAGAAGCAGCCGCCACCGCACAGGGTATCGCTACTCAGTTTTATCAAGGTGTAGAGAATTATGACTTGACTCTAACAGCTATCTGGACAGCATTCCCCACTTTTGAAACCAGTGATATTGAACAACAAATCACGGATTTAATGAGCTTCATGGAGCAGATCAGCGGTAGTATCACATACGACGATGACACGCTCACATTAACAATGGTGCTGTATGAAGAAGATATTGAGGCGGTTGTTGATGCGGCTTTAGTTGCAACCGGGTATTCCCCCTCCGATGTGACGGTTGATCTGATCCCCAATGGCATCACAATCACCGTTGTGGTGGATAATCAAGTCATCGCCATGACTTATCTATTGGTTGAAACAGAAAACGGTTACACCTTACAACTAACTACTGTCACGCTGAACGGGCGCAATGTACCAACCGCAGTCTATGATGACTTAGTTGAGACAATCAACAACACCGTCGAATCCCTCTTTATCCCGGTCGATAGTCAATATATCACCGCTATCGATATAACTATCCAACCTGAATGGATAATGATTAGTCTGGAGGTTCAATTCTAATGCTTTCTCGAAGAGAGATGATCCGTAACAGCGTGATGCTTGGCGGGGTAGCAGCAGCAGCACATGCCCTACCCACGTGGATGCCACGCTTGGCGTTTGCACAGCCTTATAACAATCCCCGTGGCGATGTAATGATCGTGGTGTTTTTGCGTGGCGGGGCAGATTCCCTCAATATGATTGTCCCTTTTGGGGATGATCTTTATTATGAAGCACGTCCCCGCCTAGCGATCCCACGCCCAGATACAAGCGGCAGCGATCCAAAAGCCCTTGACCTAGACGGTTTCTTTGGGTTACACCCTGCCCTTGCCCCGCTTTTACCGCTTTTCCAAGGCGGGCAAATACGAGCAATTCATGCTACGGGGTCACCTCATGGTAACCGATCACATTTTGAAGCAATGGATTTTATGGAACGCGGTGTAACCGACCACCACGGCGGTATGACCACCGGATGGGTAGCGCGTCATTTAGCAACATTAGACACAGGTAATTTATCCCCCGTTCGTGGTATTGGCTGGGGTGCAGCCGTTCAGACGGCTTTAATGGGGGCTTCCTCCACCATTGCGCTGCAATCAATCATTGATTATCACCTAGCGGGCGATGTCGGATTTGCCACGCAAATGATGCAGTCATTGATGTCGTTATACCAAATTGGGGATGAGTCTTTGTATCAAACCGCACAAAACACCCAATCAGCTATCGATCTCATTGCCAGTGTCGATTATCAGCGTTATGTCCCACAGAATGGGGCTGAATATCCAGAAGATGATTTTGCTTTGGCTTTGCGTCAAACCGCCGCGTTGATCCGCGCAGATGTCGGTTTAGAAGTCGCCTGTATTGATTTAGGTGGCTGGGATACACATACACAGCAAGGCGGCATAGAAGGTAACCATGCTCGCCTCATGGCACAGTTAGCCAACGGATTAGCTGCCTTCCATCAAGATATGGGAACAGATATGAGCAAGGTGTCATTAGTGGTCATGTCTGAATTTGGGCGGCGATTACATGAAAACGCTAATAACGGTACCGATCACGGTCAGGGTGGTGCGATGCTGGTGATGAGTGGGTCGCTAGTTGTACCTAATCCAGTCATTGCTAATTGGGCAGGTTTAACACCGGATGCGCTTATAGATGGCGAGGACTTGGCGATCACAATTGATTATCGTGATGTATTGGGAGAATTATTGCGTAAACGGCTTCATAATCCTGATGTGCAACAAGTTTTCCCGGATTATGATTTCACCGATATAGGGATTTTTGGATAGATCAGCTGTGCCATCCTAGAACTTAAGGATGGCACACATAACACGGGTTATAATAAGCTATTCAATCCTTCAAAGAAGCGCGTTAGTGCAGCACGGGTTTTTTCCGGCGGCAATGCATAAGAGAAACGCATCCAGTTCTTGCCAGCATCAGAGAAATATACCCCTGGCACAGCCGTTACACCGAAGTTTTTCCCCAAATATGCCCCCATTTCCGCGCTGTCTTTCATACCGGCAGCCTCGATGTAACGTGTGACATCAATAAAGGCATAATAGCCATCGCCTAGGATATGCGGCACGCCAGATTGCCCAAGTAATTCACGCATCACCACGCGGCTTTCTCGGCAAGCAGAGATGATTGTTTCCGCCGCTTTATCGAAGCCCATCTGATAAGCCGCAATTGCAACCGCCTGAGCATAAAAACTTGGGATAACCCCATGTGAAGCACGGCTATTGATATACTTCACAACCTGCTTACCGGCAACCAAATGCGCACTACGAATGTTTGATGCCCCCAGGCTTTTGGTAATGCCATCCAAGAAAATCAATCGCTCACGCTCTTCCGCAGAAAAAGCGTTCAAGACTGTGTTAATATTGTTGGGTCCTGCATCCGAAACCCAATGATAAATCCAATCAAACAAGACAAACGGATAGCCATTTTCTAAGGCAGTTTTTGCCAACATAATTTGTTCATCAAGGGGGATCGTACGCCCAGTTGGATTATCCGGTGATGTAATGACAATCCCCGCAACCGCACGTCCGCTCTGCTTAGCAAATTCCGCACAGGCTTTGATTCCTTCTGGGGTATAACGCCACCCCTTTGCCGGGTCGCCAGGCGCGCGCAGCACATTCAACCCTACGTCATATGGTCCCCAGTTATAACTAATCCAGGGAACGCGGCTGACCACAAGCGCGTCGCCAATTTGCTGGTTACCCAGGGCGATCATTGCCCCATAGGCTTTTTGTAAGCCATCCCGCCCGCCTTGTACAAACAAGATATTCTCAGGTCCCCAACCAGTAGCTGAATCCAACCCCCAATATTGTTCTGCAGCCACCTGACGGAACAAATCCGTGCCATAGGGTTTATCATACCCCGTGCCATGATCAACTTGTAACTTAAAGGCGCGTTCTAGCAATTCAACAGGCACCCCCGGCAGGCTGGCACCACCATCCCCCTGAGAGGCATCATAAACCGGCGCATCAGCACCAGCTTTTTGTCGATATTGCTTAAGAGCTTCTTTAATCTCAAACATCCGAGAAGCTGGAATATCCATCATCCGGGATGGATACCGATCCACTTCAATACGATTAGCTTCTGGCACAGCAAATTCAGGTGTGTCTAGGGCTGTATGTAAAACCAAGCTATCATCCTCCGTTTTGTTGATTTTTCATCATCATTATAACGTGGATGCAGCGGGTTTCCACTCGTGCAGGTTATACGAGGCTAATTGTGAGTTTTTTGTGATGGGGCGCATGTGCTTTTCAATAAGCGCACCCCAATTGTCCACAATGTTTAGGATTTTCTGACAAGTAT
>RFHA01000261.1 GCA_003696565.1 Chloroflexota bacterium | reverse complement strand
CAGCAGGCACAAGGCTCAAAGGCACCTATCCAACGCATAGCAGATCAAGTATCTGCAGTCTTTGTTCCAATTGTGATTTTTTTGGCAGTGCTCACGCTGATGGGCTGGTTAGTTATCGGTCAAGTAGCAATAACAGAAGCGATTCTACACACGATTGCAGTGTTAGTGATTGCTTGTCCATGCGCGCTTGGGTTGGCTACCCCAACAGCTATTATGGTTGGTACAGGACGGGGTGCAGAAATGGGTATATTATTCAAAAATAGTGAAGCCCTAGAAAACGCTCACCGATTGAACGTTATCGTGTTAGATAAAACCGGCACAATCACACGAGGCGAACCCACAGTCACCGATGTTATCCCGCTTAATGGGTTTGATCAAACTACTCTACTTAAACTAGCAGCAAGCGCAGAACGTGCCAGTGAACATCCCCTAGCACAAGCGATTGTTCAAGCAGCAAACAACGTCAATATTCCTTTAGTTCAGCCAGAAAATTTTGAGGCAGAAGCAGGGCGCGGTGTACGTGCTGTAATAGAAGGACAACAAGTTCTTATTGGCAGTCCACGCTTCATCTCAGAACAGGGTTTTCAAGTTGAGACCAGTGAGCTTACATGTCTTCAAGCTAATGCCAAAACAGTGGTGCTTGTTGTTGCAGATCACAACATTATTGGATTAATTGGTATTTCAGATACTGTCAAAGACGGCTCATATGAAGCAATTGCTGAACTTAAAGCACAACAAATTGATATTGTCATGGTAACCGGTGATAACCAAATGACAGCACAAGCTATTGCACAAGAAGTTGGCATCACTCGTGTTTTGGCAGATGTATTACCCAATAATAAAGCAGATGTTATCAAATCCTTGCAGACAAGTGGACAACACGTTGGCATGGTTGGTGATGGTATCAATGATGCTCCCGCACTTGCTCAAGCTGATGTCGGTATTGCCATTGGTACAGGCACAGATATCGCCATAGAAGCTTCTGATATTACATTAATCAGCGGTGATTTGCGTGGTGTAGTACGATCCATTGCCCTAAGTAAAGCGACCATGCGGACAATTTATCAAAATCTATTCTGGGCATTTGTCTATAATATTATCTTGATTCCAGTAGCGATGGCAGGACTACTTATTCCAATGTTCGCCGCAGGAGCTATGGCATTTTCATCTGTCTTTGTTGTGAGTAATTCTTTGAGATTGCGCAAGGTTTCATTACCACAATTTCGCGATAAAAACAAAACGCATGTGGCTTTGCAAGAAAACCCGTCTCTGGCATTTTAGGATATTGGGGTCAAAGTCCGCCCAAGTTGAATGAAGCGCATCATACGCTCTGCTGCATGTTCAATTAACTGTGGTGCATTTTTTATGGCTTCATCTAGGGATTGTGGCGAATCAACAATAGGCATAATAGCATCAAACTCATGGCTACCAGAAACGCTGCCCGTCAGTGCAACAACTGGTATGCCATGCTTTTGCCCTAACCGTAATACACCTAAAGGTGCCTTGCCATACTGAGTTTGGTTATCAATTCGCCCTTCCCCAGTAATGATCAAATCTGCATCTTTTATGTGATCTTCTAAATCAATAATATCTAAGATCAAATCTGCGCCAGAAATTAAATCTGCACCTAAAAAAGCAAATAACCCAGCAGCTAATCCACCGGCTGCACCACCAAATGGTTTGCTCCCAATTGCCTTGCCAAGTTCCTGTTCAACCAAATCAGCGAAGTGTAAAAACCCGTACTCCAGCATTTTCACCATCTCCGGCGTTGCCCCCTTTTGTGGAGCAAATACCCGCGCTGCTCCTGCTTCACCCAGCAACGGATTAGTAACATCACAAGCGACTTGGATACTTACTTCTTTAAGACGCGGATCGCATAAAGACATATCAATTATCTTGATTTTTAATAATCCTTGTCCCCCATAAGGTATTTGGTTACCTTGATCGTCCAACAGTTTAACACCAAGTGCTTGTGCCATCCCTAATCCACCATCCACTGTAGCACTCCCACCTAACCCGATAATAATCCGTTTGCAACCATGGTCCAAAGCAGCTAAGATCAACTGTCCTGTTCCATAGGTTGTTGTACGCATGGGATTCAGTTGATCTGGTGTTAGTAAACGCAAACCAGATGCTTCTGCCATTTCAATAATTGCCGTTTGTCCAATAATGCCTAGGCGTGCCTGAATCAAAATACCAAGCGGATTAAGCACCGGAATCCAATAAACCTCTCCACCTAGGTTGTGCATAATGACATCTAATGTCCCATCTCCGCCATCAGCAACCGGGTATAATTCACACTGAGCAGTGGATAAAACACGCTGAATACCGCGTTGAATGTGAACCGCCACTTTTAAAGCAGAAAGACTGCCTTTAAACTCATTGGGAGCTATAACTATTTTCATGATAAGGATATTTTAATGAACAATATTTTACGTAAAACCTGGCTATTTTCTGAACTTGATACCAATAAATTAAACGATGTCGTAGAATATGTCGAGTCATGTGTCTATGATGATCAAAACATATTATTTGAAGCAAATCATCCAGCCGAATCGCTTATAGTGATTGAGAGTGGACAAGTCAACATCTTACGTTCAATCAATGAGCAGCTTGAATCGTTATCCGTAGTTAGTACAGGAACAATTTTAGGAGAACGGCTACTATTAGGTGAACCCATTTATCTACTAACAGCTAAAGCAATTGGTGAAGTTCGTACATTGCAGATCAGCAAAGCATCATTTGACTTAATGGCACAAAAAAACCCACTTCTTTATAAGGCATTGGTTCAAATTGCGACACGACAGCTTAGTTACTTCTTACAAGGGAAGTTAGTTTTTGTTGAAAGGAGTGTTGCAGAGCGGTATCGTCAGGAACATGACCTTATTGGCAACAAAGATGTACCAGAGAATGCTCTATATGGTATTCAAACCCTTCGTGCATTAGAGAATTTCTCTATTAGCGGGATACCGATTAGCACTTATACCCACTTTATTGAAGCATTAGCATGCATTAAACAAGCAGCAGCCCGTGCTAACCATGAGCTTGGCTTGCTAGATGATAAACGAAAATGGGCAATTGAAACAGCTTGTGAAGAAATCCGCATAGGATATTATCACGATCACTTTGTAGTGGATGTTATTCAAGGCGGAGCAGGAACGTCAACTAATATGAACGCCAATGAAGTAATCACGAACCGTGCATTGGAGCTTTTAGGACGTTCACGTGGAGATTATGCTTATTTGCACCCCCTAAACCATGTCAATATGTCTCAGAGTACAAATGACGTTTATCCAACTGCCATCAAGATTGCGCTGCATTTTAGTATTCAGCATCTGCTTACTGGTATGGAAGAGCTATCCGAAGCATATGCTGCAAAAGCAGAAGAGTTCAAAGACATCTTAAAAGTCGGTAGAACACAATTACAAGATGCTGTGCCAATGACACTTGGACAGGAATTTAGCACCTATGCTGAGATGCTTAACGAAGACCGTGAACGACTGCATGAAGCACTTAAGCTAATCCGTGAAATTAACATGGGAGCAACAGCGATTGGCACAGGGATCAATGCACATCCTGATTATGCGCATTTGGTTTGTAAACATCTATCTGAGATCACAGGTATTGAATTGATAACTGCGCCAAACTTAGTGGAAGCTACACAAGACGCTGGTGTATTTGTTCACTTATCTGGAATTCTAAAACGCATCGCTGTAAAGCTTTCTAAGACATGTAATGACTTGCGCTTATTATCATCTGGTCCACGGGCAGGTTTAGGAGAAATCAATTTGCCTGCTGTTCAACCAGGATCGTCGATTATGCCGGGCAAAGTGAATCCTGTTATCCCAGAAGTGGTCAATCAAATCGCCTTTGAGGTAATCGGTAACGATATGACTGTCACAATGGCAGCAGAAGCAGGTCAGTTGCAACTCAACGCTTTTGAACCAATCATCGCGCATAGTTTGTTTAAAAGCATCAACCACTTACGCAATGGGTGTGTCACATTAGCGCGGCGTTGTATCCGAGGGATTACAGCTAATCACACACGCTTGCGGGAACAAGTTGAGCATTCCATCAGCCTGGTTACAGCATTAAACCCATACATTGGTTATGAGAATGCAACTCGAATCGCCGCAGAAGCCCTTACAACTGGCAAAAGCGTATATCAATTGGTATTAGATCACGAGTTGCTATCTAAAGATGAGTTAGATGACATCCTCAAACCAGAAAATATGATTAAGCCACGAACTATCTCACATTGAGGGTTTATCTATATAGCGATAACCATAGCATTATGCGTGTGGTGGTAGCAGTTTCATAATTTTTTTGTGTGGTATGAGGGATGACGACTATCACGATATGTTGAAGGGGTTTTGAAAAATATACTGCAAGCCTCCTTGAATATATATTAAATATAGCATCAAATTACGCCGTATGGGTGTCCATATGGACACTCATATGGCTATTTTTGTACCACACGTAGCAAGTCTCGTGCGGCGGATGTAGCAGGTAAAGTACCATCCATTACAGCGGCTTCGATTTGAGGCAAAGCCGCTTGAACGGCTGGGTGATTGAAGAAAAACGTTCTCAATTGTTCTTCAACCAGTGTATGTAACCATTCACGATTTTGCTGGCGACGGCGTGATTGAAACACACCAGATTGCCGTGTGATATTATGGAACGATTCAATCACTTGCCATATTTCAGGAATACCTTCACCCGTTAAAGCAGAGGCAGTATAAGCACGTGTTTGCCAGCCTTCTGTAATTGACGTAAGATAATGTAGCGCGCGGTTATATTCTGCACGAGCAGCATTAGCGCGAATTTTATTGTCGCCATCAGCCTTATTAATCAGGATAGCATCGGAAATTTCCACCACACCTTTTTTGATACCTTGCAACTCGTCCCCTGCGCCCGTGATAAGCACGAGCAAGAAAAAATCAACCATGGAGCGAACGGTAATTTCGCTTTGTCCGGTACCAACAGTTTCAATTAGGACAACATCGAAACCAGCGGCTTCACAAATCAGCATTGACTCACGGGTTTTACGCGCCACCCCACCCAACATTCCCCCTGTTGGTGAAGGGCGAATAAATGCATTGGGCTGGCGAGAAAGTTGTTCCATGCGGGTTTTATCACCCAAAATACTCCCCCGTGTAAGACTACTGCTTGGATCAACGGCTAATACCGCAACTTGCTTACCTAGACTAATAAGATGCATCCCAAGAGCTTCAATCAGTGTGCTTTTGCCTGCACCAGGGACACCAGTAATGCCAATACGAATCGCATTTCCGGTATGTGGCAACAGTTGTTTTAAGACCTCTTGAGCAGTATCAAAATGTGCGGGCGCGTTGCTCTCAATCAAAGTAATTGCTCGTGCGATAATCGCCCGATCACGCTTAAGTACGCCTTGGACATAATCATCAACAGAAAGTTGCCGGCGTTTGGTCTGTGGATTTTGAGACGGTGTTTGACGGGGGGACATACCATCATGCCCCCCTACTATCCCTTGTACGACTCGTGAAGCAAATTCATCTCCACCTTCTGGTGGTGCCCATTCAGGTTTTCGTTCACGCATAATTCATCAATCGTTTGTTGAGTTCTTCCAAAACTTTTTGCGCAGCAACAGGGATAACAGTGCCTGGTCCAAAGATGGCAGCTGCACCGTTATCATAGAGGAATTGATAATCTTGAGCAGGGATAACCCCTCCGATGACAACCATAATATCATCACGTCCCAATTTGGCAAGTTCTTCTATCAACTGTGGTAAGAGCGTTTTATGCCCAGCAGCTAGTGAGCTAATGCCAATGACGTGAACATCATTCTCCATGGCTTGGCGAGCAACCTCTGCAGGTGTTTGGAATAATGGTGCGATATCAACGTCAAAGCCAAGGTCTGCAAAAGCGGTTGCAATGACCTTTGCCCCACGATCATGCCCATCTTGCCCCATCTTTGCCACCATAATACGTGGACGACGACCTTCCATTGCTTCAAACTCATCTGCCATACGGCGAACAGTTTCGATCTGTTCTTGCTCACCAAATTCGGCACTATATACACCAGAAATAGCCCGTGTAACAGCTTGATGCCGCCCCCAAACTTTTTCCAATGCGTCGGAGATTTCGCCAAGGGTAGCCCGTACACGCGCCGCTTCAACAGCTAACTCTAGCAAATTTCCTTCGCCTGTTTTTGCACACTCCGTGAGTGCGTTTAATGCTGCCTGTACTGCTTGCTCATCTCGATTAGCCCGCAATTCATTCAAACGAGCAATCTGGGCATGACGAACAGCCGTGTTATCTACTTCTAAGATTTCAAGGGGTTCTTCATGCGGCAGGCGATAGCGATTCACCCCGACAATCACTTCTTGACCAGAGTCAATATGTGCTTGACGACGTGCTGCTGCTTCTTCAATGCGCATCTTGGGTAAGCCTGTTTCAAGTGCTTTTGCCATGCCTCCCAGGGATTCGATTTCTTCAATATGTTCCCAAGCACGTTTCATTAGCTGGTCAGTTAATGCCTCAACATAATATGAGCCAGCCCAAGGATCAACTACTCGTGTGATAGCAGTTTCGTACTGAAGGAAAAGCTGCGTATTACGAGCAATGCGCGCAGAAAAATCAGTTGGTAAGGCAATGGCTTCATCCAGGGCATTGGTATGTAGCGATTGTGTATGCCCTAAGGCGGCAGCCATTGCTTCAATACAAGTCCGTGCCACATTATTGAACGGGTCTTGTTCTGTTAAACTCCAACCAGAAGTTTGGCAGTGTGTTCGTAATGCCATTGATTTGGGATTTTGTGGATTGAATTGTTTGATTAACTTTGCCCACAAAGCACGCGCTGCCCGCATTTTAGCAATTTCCATGAAGTAGTTCATGCCAATACCCCAGAAGAATGAGACACGTGGCGCGAAATCATCAATATTTAAGCCAGCTTGAATACCTGTACGAATGTATTCCAAGCCGTCAGCAAGTGTATATGCTAGCTCAATATCAGCGGTAGCACCGGCTTCTTGCATGTGATAGCCAGAGATGCTGATACTGTTAAACTTGGGCATGTATTGGGCGGTATAAGAAAAAATATCTGCGATAATCCGCATAGACGGCTGTGGTGGATAAATATAGGTATTGCGCACCATATACTCTTTGAGGATATCGTTTTGAATAGTACCAGTAAGTTGCTCTGGCTTAACGCCTTGTTCTTCCGCAGCGACAATATAAAACGCCATAATGGGTAAAACAGCGCCGTTCATCGTCATGGAAACGGACATTTTATCTAGCGGGATACCGTCAAAGAGAATTTTCATATCGAGAACGGAATCAATCGCTACGCCAGCTTTTCCGACATCACCAATAACACGCGGATGATCTGAATCATAACCGCGATGTGTAGCCAGATCAAAAGCAACCGACAAGCCCATCTGTCCAGCGGCAAGGTTACGGCGATAAAAAGCATTACTTTCCTCAGCGGTGGAAAAACCAGCATATTGGCGGATTGTCCAGGGGCGTTGAACATACATTGCCGGATAAGGGCCACGCAAAAAGGGAGGAATGCCAGGCATAAAGCCAAGATGCTCTACTTGGTCAAGGTCTTGTGAGGTATAAAGCGGTTTGACATCAATTTGTTCCATTGTGTGCCAGATCAAATCATCCCAGGATTTACCACTTTCGGCTTCAAGTTG
>RFHA01000036.1 GCA_003696565.1 Chloroflexota bacterium | reverse complement strand
CTTCTGGGGCTTTTTGTTGTAACTCTTTTTCGCGTTTGGCAAATAAAGCCACCAATGTGGGAATTGGCAAAGGTTTAGCAATATAGTCATCACAACCAGCTGCTAAACACCGCTCACGATCCCCAACCATTGCATAGGCAGTGACTGCAATAATGGGCAATTTATGCCCACGCTCACGCAGGGTGCGCACAACATCCAGCCCAGTTAACCGCCCTGAAAGTTGAATATCCATTAAAACTAGATCAGGGTTATCTCTTTCAAAATTTGCCAAAGCTTCGTCACCGTCAACATAATTGATAACTTCATGATTACGAGCAACGCGCTTGACAAGAGAGACGTTTGCCATGTTGTCTTCCACGTACAAAATTCTCATCAGGTCGTTGCCTCCTCGCTTGTCTCAGATTTCAGCGGTGAAGGTACAGTGCCAGTATCATTCGGTATTACTGTTGTTTCCATCGTTGTCACTTTATCTTTGTGATAGGGTTGCAGCACAAAATGGAACGTGCTTCCCTCTCCTACTTTGCTTTCTGCCCAAATTCGCCCATTCATTAACCCAAGTAACTGACGAGAAATTGCCAAACCTAAGCCAGACCCGGCACGTGGGTCACGCCCACCAGACCCCTCAGCTTGCTTGAATTCTTCAAAAATCGCTTCTAATTGATTTTCGGGTATACCGGAACCGGTATCCGTTACACTAAATTGCACTCCCTCATCAGTTGTTTGTATCTTGAGGGTAATTGATCCCTGTTCGGTAAATTTGACTGCGTTACTGTAAAGGTTTAAGAGAACCTGCCGTACACGCGCCTCATCCGCCCAAACATCTGGTAATGGTGAGGGTAAGTCTGTCTTGAGTTCAATCGGCTTGCTCCCAATTAACCCATTTGCTGTTGCCAAAACCATTTGAATAACATCATTCAACTCGACACGTTGCATGTAAATTTCCAGCTTACCAGCATCCACCCTTGCCAGGTCAAGAATATCATTAATCAAGTGCAAAAGTTGTTGCCCACTGGTATAAATTTGATTCAAATCTGCATGATAAGCCTGCGGCAAAGGTTCATCATCATACATCATGGGGAATTTGAGCATGGTTTCGCTAAAGCCAATAATGGCATTGAGAGGCGTGCGTAATTCATGGCTCATATTGGCTAAGAACTGCCCGCGGAAATTTTTAGCAGCTTCTGCAGCTTCTTTGGCTGCTTCAAGCTCACGGTTTGCCTCTTGTAAACGTTCCCCCAAAACTTGACTCCGCTTGAGGCTGCGGCGGAGTTCGTTACGGCTTTCAAACAGTTCAAAGTTACTATTACGTTCACGTTGATAGTTCAACAATGCCCATTCTGTTACAGCGTATAGTTCACCGGTAACTTGTGCCGCTAAAGAGGCACTCAAAAACATCAAAATGATGGCAATCATGGGATGTGCGCCAAACAAATCCCAGCCACCGACAGCTAAGAACGGTACAAGCACAGTCAAAACAGCAGAAACGATTGCGACCAAAAACGTTAAAACAGGACGCAAAAGCAAGCCAGCCATAAAAACAACTGGCACAAAGAAAAACGGAACAATTTCCGCAATTTGATCGTCCGTCTCAGTCAGCGCAATCGTGATAGCAGCTATCCATCCAACGGTGTAGACAATTGCCGCGGTGTCAAAATGCTGACGTTTTAATACTAAATTGGTCGCAAAACAAAAGCCCATCAAAATAATTGGCGGGAAAGCCCATATTGTTGGACTTAGATCCGTTGTTGGTGCAAATGTAAACGTTACGATGAGTAAAAAAACACAAATACCAACTGTGACCCGCCACAATATATTCAGGCGGTCAGACTTAACATCCGTTGCGAAATCAATGTTTGTTGGAAGACTATTATCTGGTGGAGAAGCCATAATGAAAACCTAATTTGTTATTATTTAACATCCTTTAACATAGATTATACAGCAAGCTAACTTAATTTCACATAAGATTAGTTAGATTATTGAAATTTTGGGGTTAAATAATGGGGAGGATCACAGCTGAGGGATGTGATTGATCATGATAGATCGTTTGATCTGCCGGTTTACAGGTTTTGGCAGTTGCAATGGGTTCACCAGTACCAGGATTACGGCTCCAACGTGGATGTGCCCCACTAGAAACTTGTAACCGTATAGCATGCCCTTTTTTGAAGTGATAGGCTGTTGCCCACAGGTCAATTTCAACACACAATGTGCCATCAGGTTGTGGTTCACCCTTCCCTGGTATGATTCGCACCAACCCATCGCATACATTAGTTGAACGCCCAGATGGGTCTACATCACACACACGCCCAAAGAAATCGGTATATTGCAAGGATGAGCGCACATAGAGTTGTAGCGTCACTCGTCCAATAATCTCAATTGGTTGTAATAATGGCTGCGTGGTGAAGATCAACACATCGTCCCGCGCTTCTAAACGACGATTATCATGCGCACCGCCAGCCCAGGGGCTAAACACTGTTCCGCCAACGCTTGGTGTGGGGTTCGTTGGATCATAACGGTATGTATCATATGATTCAGACAAATCACAAGGGTGTAGTGATAATCCATTGGCTTCTCGTAAATAAAGTGGTGTGGGTGTCGCTTTGGGTGGGAATTCGTCATAATCACGCCACTGGTTAATCCCCATCACATATAATCGTACGGGTTTTTGTCTTAACCGAGAGACATCACCCTTTAAGTGTGCATCAAACCATGTAATCCCTTCTCGAAGATCAACCCAACTGACCATAGCGTTGAAATGATGCCAGGGACCAATAGTTAAGTATGGTTGATGCCCATTGGCACGCAATGTTTCATAATCTTTAAGTAACGCCCGCAAGAAAAAATCATACCACCCCCCAATTAAATGGGCAGGTTTATCAACTCGTGAAACGTCAATATCGCGCATTGCTTGCTGCCAAATTTCATCATTTTCATCAGCATGTTCCAGCCAAAAGCGATAAAATGCAACTGGTTCGCCTAAGGCTAACGCATCGCTCTCACCTATTGGCAAATGTTCAAAAGCGGGTTGAATACCGCGTTCAATCTGTGACCACATACGCAAAGCAAACAACAATGGACGGGTACGATAATCATCCAGATAATGAAAAACGGATAACCATCGCATTGCCAGACCCAAATCAAACGCGCCATCTGGATAGAGAATCTCACGCAGATTGGAGCCGGTAATCACCGGAACAATCGCTTTAATTGAAGGCGAATCACCGGCAATGACCCACTGAACAATGCCCAAATAGCTTGACCCCCAGGTAGCAACATCACCATTAAACCAGGGTTGTTGTTCTAGCCATGCTAATGTATCTAAGCCATCTTGTTTTTCATTAAAATACGGAACAAATTCCCCCTCGGAATCAAACCGTCCACGCACATCTTGTACTAAAACGTGATAACCACGTTCAGCAAAACGCTGCGCCATAAAGGCTAATAGCCAACCAAACACACTGGCATCAGCATTGCGTCCATAAGGTGAGCGAATTAAAACAGTTGGGTATGTTCCAGGAGATGATGGCATATAATGGTCTGCTGCTAATTTGATGCCATCCTGCATTGGAATGTGTAAGCCAGTTTTTACACTGACATTTGTGGTTGGGTTAGGGAGCCTGAGGATACGAGCGATGATCCATCGACGAAATCGATAAGCGATCAGGAATAATAACCCTAAAAATAGTACAGGATTCCTGACTTGTTTCATCGCACAATCCATTCTAAATTAATCCAAAAACGAGAAGCCTATCCATCGCTTGATAGGCTGCCCGTAAACTTATGTAGGTGGCGATACCATACTTCCTCTATTTTACTGTGAAATGGTCAAAACGTCCACTATCAAGCTAGCATTTTTACAAATAAAAAAAACGAATCACGATTCGATTACTGGTATAATATGTGTTAAAATCACATCATGGCTTTCGATTTGGAGCATCTCAATGGTTGAAGAAATACCGTATTTACAAAAAAAACCAGGTACTGCCTTAGTTTTAAGTGGTGGTGCAACTAAAGCATTTTATTTTCATCTGGGTGTTTTAAAAGCATTACAACCAGAAAATATCACATCTATTGTAGGAACAAGTGCCGGCTCTGTGGTGGGCGCATTTGTGGCTTCTGGTGCTAGTGTTGATACATTAATTACAGCACTTTATCAAAAAAAAGTTTATGTTCCTAAATTTGATCGGTGGATTAGAACGCTAACTTCTAACATGTTGTTTCGCCCAAGATACCGCCAACTAACTCGCCAAACCTTAACAATGGGCGTTTCTAGCTTAAAGTTTATTGCGTCCCTCCCCTGGCTGATTAATCGTGATATTTTAGCAGAAGCCATTGATCGTTTAATCCATAGTCAACAAATTACGAGTTTTTTTGATTCAACTGCAATTGAAAATTTATTCAAATCACTATTACCATCAGCAGATTTTGCAGATATGGAAATTGATTTGTATATTACTGGTACAGCGTTGGATTATCGTACACGCGCCGTATTTAATGGGTTGTATGACTTTGAAACCGAAGAAGATCATTTTATGACGGACGTACCAATTCACAAAGCGGTTAGAGCATCCAGTGCGGTACCTGGTATGTTTGAGCCAGTACTGATTAAAGGGAAGTATTATGTTGATGGTGAAATCAAGCGCACCTTATCGGCAGATATCGGGGTGAGCTTAGCAGATAAGATCATCATCTCCCACACCTATCAACCATTGCATTCACAAAATGGTCATTCCGTGCGAGATATGGGGTGGTTGAATGTGCTGCGGCAATCCACCATTACCATGTTTAACGAACGCATCAATCGCTGGCGTGAGTTTTATGACGAGCAAAAACTCAACAAAAAAATCATTTGGATTCAGCCAGAAGAAGATGATATCGATTTTTTCCTTGCGCCAGAGTTTTCCTTCAGCCCAGAAATTCAGCGTAAAATTATTAAAAGCGGAGAGCGCGCCGCATTAAAGGTTATGAACGAAGTCAAACTATAGCGGAAAGAGGAAGTCGTGGACGAGAAAAATATTAGGATACTAGGACCCGTTGATACTGCTTTTTTATATGTTGAGACCCCCACTTCTCCAATGAATATTGGTGCGGTCTCAATTTTTGAAGGAAAAATTGACTTTAAGGAAGTGCTGAAGGTCGTTGATAGCCGTATCCATCGTGCGCCAATCTATCAGCAGAAAGTTGTTCAAGCTCCCTTAAAAATGGGGCAGCCTATGTGGGTGTTTGATCCAGATTTTCATATTGAAAACCATGTTTTCAAAACATATCTAGAACCCCCAGGTACAGAAGAGCAACTTAGGGTTTTGGTTAGTCATTTGCTCTCTAGCATGCTGAATCGGTCCAAACCATTATGGGAAATTCACATGATTGAAGGGTTAGAAGGTGACCGAACAGCGTTTTTCTTCAAAGTTCATCACTGTATGGTGGATGGCTTAGCGGCTGTTGAGTTATTTACGTTGTTGTTTGATTTAACGCCAGACATTACACCATTAGAAAAGAAACCGCTTTATGATCCCCCGCCCATACCGGAACAAATAGACTTAATTCTTGATTCCATCAAACAAGACCTTCCTCATAAATGGCAAGTGCTTAAAAAGATTGGTCATGACCTTACGACGTTGGGCAGTGTTTTATTGGATAAAGAACATCGTCGTAAGACATTATACGGTATGGCAAACCTGATTAATGATAACCTCCGCCCTATCCGAAAATTACCCATTAACGGCAAAAACAGTGGGATGCAAGAACTGGCTTGGGTAGAGTTCTCATTAGCAGAGGTGCGGGCAATTAAGTCTAATCGTGGCGCATCTATTAACGATGTGATGCTAACGGTTTTAACAGGTGCAATTGAACGCTATGTAGAAGAAGTTGAACCGGACAACATGCAGGAATTTTTCCGTGTACTCGTACCAGTGAGTATGCGCATGGAAAAAGAAAAAGGTGATTTTGGCAACCGCATTTCTGTATTGCCTGTTGATATACCGTTTAGCGTTAAAGACCCACTGGAGCGGTTAGATGCCGTCACCGAGTATACTAAAGTGATGAAAGAATCATCCTTGTCAATTGGGTTAGATATGTTGCTAACGCTCCCCTCACTTGCGCCATCCTTTATACAGCCGCTTATTTGGGGTGCCGCACCAATGGCATTTCAGTTATTGGCACATACTTGGTGTACAAACGTCGCTGGTCCGATGATCCCAGTTTATTTACGTGGACATAAACTGCTTAAAAATTATGGCTTCTTCCCACTCAATCCCTCTATGGGTTTGGCATGCGTCATTGTCAGCTATAACCAGCGAATTTCCATGACGCTTGTTTCTGATAAGGCGATTGTGCCAGATGTACGGCAGGTGCAAAAGCACTTACAAACCGCTTTTGAGGAACTTCGTACTGCCGCAAAAGTGCAGCCAATGGAACCGTTTGACATTGAGCGCGAACCCAAAAAACCAGCTATCAAACAACCTGTTATGACTAAACTACCTAAAGGGGATGCCAGCAACAACACGGCAGTAGCAGTAGTGGAAGAAATACAAGTTGAAGTAGCTGACGATAATGAGGAAGCCGTGCAATCCACGCCAAACAATCATGATGAGACTAATACAGATATCCATGTAAAAACAGAGGAAGAAATATCCGTCAATTCGTCTGAAGCGCAAGTACCAGCAGGCAAGCCCAAACTATTTTCCGATGCCTGGGCAAAAGCCTATATGGAAGAGTTAAATAACAGCCAAGCTTATTATGATGCATCGACCAAGTGGACAGCTGGTTCATTGGCGATGATTATGGAGGCATCCCCGGAAAATGGTTTTCCACAGGCAACCGCCGTTCTATTGGATTTACACAAAGGAAAATGCCGAGATGCCCGCAGCTTAACAGTTAATCAAGCTCATAGAGAAGCTGCTTTTGTGTTAGAAGGCAATCATGAAAATTGGATGAAAGTTCTACGTGGAGAAGCTCAACCGCTTGCGATGATTATCCGCCGCAAGTTGAAGCTCAAAAAAGGGTCTATTGCCCGCTTAATGCCTTTTACACAATCTGCGCAAGAACTGATCAAATGCGCTCAAAAAATTACATAGGTAATGATCGGGGCGCACAACGCGCCTCGGTTTTAATATTTAATAATTGGTGAGGATACTATGGCAGAAAAAAATTATCCTAAAGAGATGACCATTGGTGGAGAAAAGTTCACCTTACGTTTTATGGAACGCAAAGACCGTGATAGTATGATCGGCTTTACCAGTAAAATGAATGAAGCTGATCTGTGGTTTATGCGGCGTGACATTACAAAGCCAGAAGCCATTGACGATTGGATTCATGAGATTGAGACAGATCGTGCTAAAACATTGCTGATTGAACACAACGATCAGATTATAGGATACGGCACAATTTACTACAATCAATTGTTCTGGAATCGTCATATTGCGGAAATGCGTGTCATGGTGAGTAGTGCGTATCGTGGACGTGGTTTAGGGCAAAAACTCGCGCGTGAGTTAACTCAACTCGCAAAAGATATGGGGTTAGAAAAAGTCATGGTGCATATGGCAGCCGATGACAAAGCCGCCCAGCGGATGGTTGACTACTTAGACTTTAAACCAGCAGCTATCCTTGCGGATTGGATCAAAACACGGGATGACCGCACACACGACCTCTTAATTATGTCCACTGACTTGAAAGAACTAAACAGTTAATGACAAATTTCATACATAATTGCCCAAATTTACTCTAGCAAATTAATCGAATCTGTGTTAGATTAATAGCATCAGACAAACACATATAGGCGGTAAGAATTATGGCAGAAAAAACAACAAAAACAGAAGAAGCAGTGGAAGACGCAGCAACAACTGATGAAAACACCCCATTGAATATCTTCATCGACCATCAGAAAAAAGCAGCAGTTGCAGCTGCAAAAGCCTTGCAAGGATTAATCCCAACAGCTGTCCGCGAAAACGGTAAGACCGCTTTTAAAGAAATGGTTGAAGGGTATCGTCAACTGTTCAATGCAGCCATTGATGATGTTGTGGAAACCATTGAACGGATGAAACCAGAAACCAAAGAGGAAGAAGAAAAGAAATAACGATCTTCTGACCCAATTTACCCCGGCATGCCGGGGTTTTTATTTTAAATAGTTCGCTTCATCCGCCAATAAATCTTGCCATGTTTCACGCCTGCGGATAACCCACCAGTGTCCTTTTTCAACGGCTACTTCTGCTGGGCGTGGACGCGCGTTATAGTGACTCGCCATAACCATCCCATATGCCCCAGCGGTTTGAATAACAACTAAATCACCCGGTTGCATCATCGGTAGCAAGCGATCTTTTGCTAAAATATCCGTTGTTTCACAAACGGGACCAGTGACGGTAACAAGTTGTGATGAACGTGCTTTGTCAACTAACGGTAAAACCGCATGATAAGCATCATATAAAGCTGGGCGAATCAACTCTGTCATGCTGGCATCCGTGATGACAAATGTTTTACCTGCTTGCTGCTTGATATATAAAACTCTCGCCAACAAAACCCCGGCATCCGCCACGATCGAACGTCCTGGCTCAATTAATACTTGGTACCCCTGTAAAATAGGTTTTAATGCATGAGCAAAGTCAACATATTGTGGTAAATTTTCATCCGGTTGGTAGGCAACCGGCAACCCTCCGCCGATATTAATCGTATCGATATTGGGATAATCTTTTGCCAAATCAACGGCTTTTTGTATGGCTTGGCAAGTCGCCTGAATGTCATGCAATTGACTGCCAATATGAACGTGAAGCCCACGGAAATTGAGCGCAGGATAACGTACCTGCTCATCCAGCACTTGACGAACAACCTGCTGTGTTAAGCCAAATTTGGCTTCACCGTGTCCAGTAGCAATATGTGGATGTGTATCCGCAGTTACGTCTGGATTTAATCGCAATGCAATTTGTACTTTATCACGCCCTAATTGGGTTGCTAAGTGTTGAATATGGGATAGTTCCTCAATATTTTCAACATTGAACCAAGCGATTCCCTGTTCTAGTGCAAACTGAATTTCATGCGGAGTTTTGCCAACACCAGCAAAAACGATCTGTTGTGGTGATGCCCCCGCTTGTAACGCCCGATAGATTTCTCCACCGCTGACAGCATCAATTCCTACGCCACATGCCAGGATAGCCTTAAGCACTGTCAGGTTCGCATTAGCTTTTGCGCTGTAATGAATATGAGGAGATAGCTCTCTAAATGCAGTTTGGATGCGGTCTATATTTTGCCGAATGCGCTCTAAATCATAAACATAAGTTGGCGTACCAACTTGATTACAAATCTCTTGATACATGGGGTATATGTTTACACTAACTAATCAAAGTGATTAAACATAGCGAAATTTTGAGGATATGGCAATGATTCCAGCTAGTATTTAGCATATTGGATATAAAAAAAACCCGCTTGATGCGGGCTTTGTTTTTTGATTATGTTAATTTAGATACTCAAAGATGCCAGCAGCACCCATACCACCGCCTATACACATCGTCACCATGCCATACTTGCTGCTTTGGCGGCGCATTTCGTGCATTAGCTGAACGGTCAATTTTGCCCCGGTTGCGCCTAATGGATGCCCTAGTGCGATAGCACCACCGTTAACATTGACACGCGCGGGGTCCATTTCTAGCTCACGCATCACCGCCAATGATTGAGCGGCAAAGGCTTCGTTGAGTTCAATTAAATCAATATCATCGAGTTTCAAGCCGGTACGCTTAAGTAGTTTAGGAATGGCTGCAATGGGACCAACCCCCATAATTTCAGGACGAACACCACCAACATTAAACCCAACAAAGCGCATAATGGGTGTTAACCCAAGCTCCTGCGCTTTTTTGGCTTCCATGACGATAACAGCCGCCGCGCCATCACTCAACGGACTGGAATTACCTGGAGTTACCCGCCCATTCATACGGAAAGCTGGCTTTAAACTAGCAAGTGCGTCAATTGTCGTTTCTCGACGTAGATGCTCATCTTGCTCTAGCACGAATTTTTTAACAGTTGGGTGCCCATCCTCGCCAATTACGGTTTCTTCCCATTCAAAGGGCACAATTTCCTCAGCAAATTTACCAGCATCCTGGGCAGCTGCAGCCTTCATATGGCTATGATAAGCAAATTCATCCATATCCTCACGGGAAATGTTAAACTCATCCGCGACACGCTCAGCCGTTTGCCCCATTCCCATATAGACGTTTGGGTTGTGTTCGGCTAAATAGGGATTTGGGCTAAGATGATGTCCAGTCATAGGGACAAGCGACATACTTTCCGCCCCACCGGCGATGATGATATCAGCCCCGTTTGCAATGATACGTTCCGCGGCAATGGCAATGGTTTGCAGCCCACTGGAACAAAAACGATTGACAGTTTGAGCAGGGACTTCCACCGGTAGCCCAGCACGCATAGCCACGATACGCCCAAAGTTCATGCCTTGTGAGCCTTCTGTCATGGCGCATCCAACGATCACATCATCAATTTCCTTAGGGTCTAGCTTACCTTCTGTTTGCTTAAGCAAATCTTGAATAACCGTTGCAGCCATGTCTTCTGAGCGTACATTCTTCGTTGACCCACGCACTGCTTTACCAACGGCGGTTCTTGACCCAGCAACAATAACAGCTTCTCTCATCAGTAAATCTCCTATTTTTGTTTCTTGATTTTCACTTTTTGATCAATAAATATATGAAGGGGAAAAATCCCCCTCTTGTCTTAATTCCGCAACGGCTTGTTATTCTGGAGCATGTACATTACACGCTCTTGTGTTTTTTCTTGCATCATGAGTTCCATGAATACCTCACGTTCCAAGTCCAGGATCAACTGTTGATCGACCCATTGAGGTTCTGTTAATGCGCCTCCTGTGAGGATATATGCCAATTTCTTGCCAATAAAGACATCGTATTCAGTAGCATAACCACCTTCCCGGAACTGCTCTAATGCTAGTAATAACGCAGCATAGACTTCTTTACCTGCAGCCCAAACTTTCTCCGGCTTACGCTGGATATATGTTTTAGCTAAGCCAAGCGCATGTTGTTTTGCTTCGCCAATGAGGAAGCGGCGGTTCATCACGATTTTATCATCTGGCGCAAGGAAGCCCATTTCACGCGCCATCAACGCGCTTTCGCTCACTTTGGCAGTTGCAATATTTTCAAACGCTTTTTGCATCCCTGGCAACACATATGCCGCACGCTCTGCTAATGGATTGACAAGGCGACGCACCAGTTCCTTACATCCACCGCCAGCGGGGATTAACCCAACGCCTACTTCAACCAAGCCGGCATAAAGCTCCATATGAGCCACAGTCGCCGTACCAGACATCATCAATTCTGCCCCGCCCCCTAACGCCATGTTAAAGGGTGCTGTTACAACGGGTTTAGGTGCATAGCGCAAAGCCTGCGTTAGGTCTTGTAGCCCGCGAATCATGGCATCAATGCCCTCAACGCCGCCCATCATGGCATCAGCTAAGTTGGCACCAATAGAGAAGCGTTCTGCATCATTGCTGATAACCAAAGCAACATACGCATCATCATTTAATAAGTCTAGGGCTTTCCACCCCATTTCCACAAATTTAGCGGTAATGGTGTTCTGCTTGCTGTGGAATTCCCAAAGTAGCACACCGTCGCCAAGATCGTAGACTGAGCCATCCTCATTACCAGCAAGTTCTTTGCCATCTGCCTTGAGGTCAGCAACGGTAATCTCTAATGGATGTTTTTCCAGCGGTACATAGTCTTTTACTTGTGGGCTATAATAAGCAACTACTTTACCGGCTTCATTCTTCTTGTAGAATGTCTCATAACCGTTGGCAACCATTTCTTTTACCCAGTCTGCAACAGGATAACCAGCTTCTTCAAACTGTGGAATGGTTTCCTTTACGCCAAGCGCGTCCCAAATTTCAAATGGACCTAGTTCATGCCCAAAGCCCCATTTTTGAGCATTATCAACGTTTACCAATGACTCGGTAATTTCTGGGACACGGTTAGATGCATACGCCAAATAAAAAGCATGATGATGCCAGAGATATTGCCCAGCACGATCATCCTCATTCAACATCAAGCGAATTCGTTCTGCTGTGGGCTTGACCTTGCGGTGTTTATTAACGCTATCAAACTGTGGATTAGCTGGAGGGACATATTCCATGGTCTGCAAATCTAATGACCAGAGTTCTTTTTTGCCACCTTCCTTGCGCATCTGATAGAACCCTTTGTCGGTTTTGCGCCCCAGCATTTGGTTTTCTAGCATGTAATCTGCGATCTTTTTGGCTTGGGGGTGGTTCAACACTTCACGTTGTGGGTCATCAGGAATAGCATCATACAGGTTGCGCGCTACATACACAGCGACATCAAAGCCAACTAAGTCATTCAAGTTAAATGTAGCGGTTTTAGGGCGACCAATCAATGGACCTGTAATCGCGTCAACTTCTTCTACAGTGTATCCATGATCTAGTGCGTAATTCATCGCCTGCATCCCAACCATTGACATAAAACGGTTGCCGATGAAGTTTGGCTTGTCTTTGGCTATCACAACACCTTTGCCAAGTTTATGTGTGGCGAAATCGACGATAAATTCCACCACGTTCGGGTCTGTGTTATCGTGCGGAATCACCTCCAACAGATGCAAGTAACGTGGCGGATTAAAGAAATGTGTTCCTAAAAAGCGGCGTGTAAAATCTTCCCCCAAATGTTCAGCTATTTTATTGATGGGCAAACCAGATGTGTTGGTAGAAACAATGGTGTCTGGGCGTACAACTTCTGCCACCTTTGCCATAAGGTTTTGTTTGATGTCTAATTTTTCAATGACAACTTCAATGACCCAATCAACCTCAGCCAATTTGTGAAGATCATCATCAATATTTCCGACACTGATTAAATCCATCACGGATTCACTAAATAGCTGTGGCGGACGCATTTTCTTTAAGTTCTTGAGGTTGTTCAAGACAATTTGATTGCGTTTAGCGGGGGGATCTCCTGGTTGAGTACCCTGAGCAGGAATATCCAGTAGCAGGGTTTCCACCCCAACACCAGCCAGCAGTGTCGCAATTCCGCCCCCCATTGTTCCAGAGCCAATCACGGCTGCCTTGCGGATTTCGTAAACCATCTTTTTATCACCTTTCTAATTTCGTAGTTTATTTGAGTTGTTGGTTTCATTCGCCTCACAAACAACCAACAACAAACATCTTAATTTAACTTCCGTTTGATTATACCAAACGTGCTAGTAGAACCAACATGATTTAAGTATGTGTCGATAACGAATTTATGCTAATTCCGTTCGGGTATAATCCAAAATACGGCGGGCGACAATCAGTGTATTGATCTGTCCGGTACCTTCATAAATATCATTAATTTTGCCATCCCGCATCCATTTTTCTACCAAGACTTCCCGGCTGTAGCCTAATGGACCTAATAATTCAACGGCTTTTTGTGTAATCCAGGTAATGGCTTTGCCTGCTTTTACTTTCGCCATAGATGCCTCCAGCGGATTGGAGATTTTTTCATCTAACATGGCAATTGAGCGCAATGTCAACAAATGTGCTGCTTTAAGTTGTGCTTCCATCTCCATAACATCACGCTGAACTGCTGTTAACTTGTGATACGGCGCGCCATAGGGAATTTCAATGCCCTCTTCTGCCAATTTTTCTTTAACAAATTCAACAGCGGCACGCCCAATTCCTAACGCGCTAGCAGCGACCAATGGACGGCTGGCATCAAAGGTTGCCATTGCACCTTTAAAGCCCTTACCGCTTTTTCCTTCTTTGACCTCTGGACTACCCAAAATGTTATCGGCTGGGATGCGCGCGTTATTAAAAGAAATTGCGACAGTATCACTCGCCCGTATACCATGCTTTTTCTCCGCTTTGACAACCGTCACGCCAGGCGTTCCAGCCTCCACAACAAATAATTTCATACCGCTGCGTCCAGCGTTGCGATCCACGGTTGCCCAAACCATTACCAAGCCATCACCTTCATTGAGGGCTAAACCACCACTTGTACAAAAGATTTTTTCACCATTTAAAACCCATTCTTGGGTTTCTTCATCAAACACGGCGGTCGTTTGAATGGCAGATGTATCTGAGCCGGCATTGGGTTCGGTCATCGCCATCGCCCCCCAAGAAGGCTCGCCTTCTGCAAAGCGACGTAAAAAGCGCAGTTTTTGTTCTGGTGTACCCACTGCTTCAATTGCAAAACCGCCTAATGCCGCACTAGGTAAGCATAAATAAATGCCAGCATCCCCCCAAGAGAGCATCTCTACCAGATACATCATGCTCAGATAGTGAGTGCTGATGCGTTCTTTGGTTTTCTCTTTAACTGGGGTGGTTCCCCCAGACTCAAGCTCGCGTTCAATGCGTGCCAATGCTTGTGCCTGTTGTGCACTGAGAATGGGCCAAACCGCTTGAACAAACGCCGTCGGACGTTGATGTTCATTCTCATCTAATTCACGAGAAAACGGGCGCATCGTCGTTTCTGCGATATATTGCACCATCTGTCTTGTCTGTAAAATACCTTCTGGAATTTTGAAATCAATTGCCATCACAACACCTCACTTAAACAATTGCTAAACCATCAAATGTCGGAAAACCACGCCCATTCCGTAGCCAACGTTCTGCTGGATATTCACGGATGAACCCATAACCGCCAAGCGTTTGTACCCCGCTATCGGTTACCATCAGCACCATCTTATTGGCATATTGACGTGTTAAATAAGCGTCCTTGCTGGCATCTTCACCTTGATCTAGTTTCCAAGCGGCTTCCCATACCATAAGGCGGGTTGCATCAACCTCAATTGCCATCTCTGCCAACATAAACGCAATTGCTTGATTTTGTGCAATCGGCTTACCAAATTGGACACGTTGTTTAGCATATTCTTTGGCATATTCATAAGCGGCACGCGCCACACCAACCGCTAACGCCGCTAACGCCACGTTAGAACGATCCAAAATCAATTGATAATTAATGCCCACAGCCCCCCCTAAACGAGAATCTGGGGCAACGGTAACATCATGCAATTTAAGGCGATAGGTCGGTAAAGCGCGTATACCCATCAACATTTCACGGCGTTCAATTTCAACTTGATCTCGCGAGACAATAAACGCTTCTTGATTGCCAGTTTCTGTGTTACGAGCATAAACCAAAATATGCGTTGCAGAATCTGCCAGAGGAACATAAGCCTTTATGCCGTTTAATACAAAGCCTTGCTCAGTTGGAGATGCAGTTGTTTTGAGGCTGTAGGGGTCAAAACTGATGCCAGGTTCTAATAAGGCAGCAGTTGCTGGGGCAAAATCTTCTTCCAAAAACATCGGTAGCAGATTTTCACGCTGCTCTGCTGTCCCAAATAACGTAACAGGATAAGCAAACAGGGCTGGAGTCATCAAGTGCATTGCGGTGGCTAATTCACCAAAAGCAAGTTCTTCCAGGGCTAACACACCTGTTACAGCACTCATCTCTCCAAAGCCGCCAAGTTCTTCTGGCAGTGCGGATGGAATCAATCCCATTTGCCAGCCAACTTTAAGCGCGTCAGGGTTTGGCTCACTGGCTTCATCGTGTTCATGCGCAGTGGGACGCACGTCATTTTCTGCAAAACGGCGGATTGTCTCAATTAAAAGTTGTTGATCTTCTGTTGGTGTAAAAGAAACCATTATTTTACATACCTCCTGTTATTTCTAAAACTTGACCAGATACATAGTTTGATAATTCACTGGCGAAAAATAGCACTGGTCCAGCGGCTTCATCTGGTGTGCCAGCCCGCCCCATTGGGATCGCTAATTGCGCCATCTGTCTCAAATGATCTGGGATACCCAATTTAATTTTTTCGCCCTCACGCTCTGTAAATGCGCCTTGTGCTTCAGATTGCGTCAAACGTGTTTCAATATAACCAAAGGCAACGGCATTGACTTGAATATTGAAACGTCCCCATTCTTTGGCAAGCGTTTTAGTTAAACCAATAACCCCAGCTTTACCAGCCGAATAATTTGCTTGCCCAACGTTGCCACGAGTTCCACTGGTGCTGCTGATATTGATAATCTTGCGTGCCTGTGCAGAGCCATGAGTCTCAATCTCGGTCTTGGCGACATCGCGCATATATGGAATACAAGCTCGGATAATCTTAAACGGTGCAGTGAGATGCACGGCTAACATCGCTTCCCATTGTTGGTCAGTCATTTTATGCATCATTGCATCCCAGGTATAACCTGCATTGTTCACAAGAATATCTATCGCACCATACGTATTGATGGTTTGCCCAACCAATTCCTCAATATCCGCATCCGATGTGACATCTGCACCAATGGCAAAAGCTGTTCCGCCGTTCGCATGAATTTGTTCCACCACAGTTTGCGCCGGTACAGGGTCAATATCCGTTACAACGACTTTTGCGCCATGCTCAGCAAAAAGCTGCGCCACTGCCGCACCGATACCCCGTCCACTTCCGGTAACAATTGCAACTTTATTTTGCAATAATCCCATTACACACCTCAAAATAAATGAACATTCGTTAAATTAAAAATTAAAAAAGACACTCATTCCCTATGTTATCAAGCAGGAAAAGAGTGTCCTTAAGGTAAGCTAGCAGAGCGGTAAGGTTGGAGAGACCACACAAAATTCTCAGCGATCATGCGGGCAACCTGATCACCGCTTAAGCGACCACCCTCTTTATACCAAACAGCTACCCAGTTATTTGCACCAACCATCGTTTTGGTAAAAATTTTGGGGTCAACTTGGCGGAACTCACCCTTTTTCACACCATCTTCAATCACTCGAACAAATAGTTCCTCAAAATAAGCGCGGCGTTTGAAGAAGCGGTCTCGACGATCCAAAAACTCGTCATAATCACTACCGCCAAACTGGTTGCCATTACGTGGTGGTACACGGAAGTTTAGCAAGGGGCGAATTTCAAAGACCATAGCGGCACCCACTGCGGTGTTCTGTGTCACATAATAAATATGCAACCGAATCATCTCAGTGAGTTTTTCGACATTGGTTTTATTAGAATTAGCAACCGGTTCAATCTGTTCAATAACGACTTCTAAGCCACCTTCTAGCACTGCCAATAACAATGTGTCTTTGTTACGGAAATGATGATATAAGCTAGCTGCTGTTAGGTTGACCTCAGCAGCGATGTCTTTCATCGTAGTGGCTTCATACCCATTACGATATAAAACATCTGCTGCTGCGACGATAATATCTTCCCGATTGACCGATTGATCTGCGGGTTTACGTGCCAAAAAACTATTCCTTATGTTGAAAGAAAATAATCTAATCTGAGTTTGATTATAAATTATCCCACAAAACTGTCAAGCAATTGGTTAAAATGCTAGCAATAATTAGAGTAATTTTGCTGCTTCAAACAAAATTACACCAGCTGCAACAGCTGCATTTAATGATTCGGTTTGTGCCGCCATTGGAATAAAAATGCGACGTGTGGCAACTTCATCGGCATACGTTCCAGCACCATGCGCTTCATTACCAATAATAACAGCATGTGGTATAGCCCAATCGACTTGATCATAGCGCAAATCACCATTTCCAGTTGCCAAATAAATTTCAAGCGATTCACAATATTGTTTGATTTCAAACCACTGTGCTTCTAAAATTGGCACACGGAAATGTGCCCCCATGCCACTTCGTAGCACTTTAGGATTGTATGGATCAACACAATCAGGGGTTAAAATAATCACATCCCGCCCCGCAGCAGCAGCTGTGCGCAAAATCGTCCCCATGTTTCCAGGCTCTCGGATGCTATCTAAAATCAACACACGGCGCGGCTTTTGGGGAATTTTGGGCATAGGCATAGGGAAAACAGCGACAATCCCCTGTGGTGCTTGTGTGTCGCTAACATACCGCATCACCTCATCATTAACCGGTATTAATGCTGCATTGATTGCCTGAAGTTGTGCGATCAGCTGGTAATCCACTTTTTCCGGTTGATACAGGACAAAATCCGGCTGATAGGATTGATTGAGTGCATCATGAATCAGGCGGGTGCCCTCTAAAACAATTTTGCGCTCTTTACGGCGGGCACGTGGGCGATTTTGTAACCCATAAACCAGCTTAACTTTATCATTTTGTGTACTTGTAATCATCTATCACGCCTATAAGGCAAAACATCTCAAACACAAAAAGGGTCACTTAAGACCCTCAACACAATATATCCACAGTGGATAACTTATTGATTTTGCTGGCTGAGTTCTGCCAATTTGGTGAAGGTACTGGCATCACGCACGGCAATATCTGCCAATGACTTACGATCCAGTTCCACCCCAGCTTGCTTTAAACCATAAATAAAGCGGCTGTAGCTGAGTCCATTCAAGCGAGCAGCAGCATTGATACGGGTAATCCACAGCTTCCGCATTTGGCGCGCACGCACTTTGCGATCACGATAGGAATACCACAGGCTTTTAAGCATGGCTTCGTTGGAACGACGGAACAAGCGGCCGCGCGTCCCCCACTGCCCTTTAACCATCTTACGAATTTTATTGTGTTTCCGGCGGCGAACAATACCGGTTTTTGCTCTTGGCATGGCATTTTACTCCTGGCAAAAAATACCCGGAAGTTGTTCCGGGTAAGCTTCAGTTTATGGTTGATATTCTACCGACAAAATGCGAAATTATGAAGGTGGATTCGCTTTATACTTACCCAGATAGGGAGCCAAGCGTTTGACCTTTTTTGCATCGGCTGTGTGTGTTACTTCCAGAGTTTTATCGAACTGACGTTTTACTCGCTTTGAAGAACGACGACGCAAGTGGCTTTTACCACCTTTGGTGCGCACAACCTTGCCGGTACCTGTAACACGAAAACGCTTGGCAGTTGCCTTGTGCGTCTTGAGTTTATATTTTTTACCCACGTCACTATACTCCGTTACTTTTTATCTGTTGCAGGCGCAAGAATCATCAACATCGCCCGCCCTTCGAGGTTTGGCTTTTGCTCAACAACCGCAACATCTTCTAAATCAGCTGCCACAGCTTCCAAACGTTCTCGTCCAATATCTGGATGCGAAATTTCACGCCCTTTGAACTTCATGCGTATCTTGACCTTCATCCCTTGCTCTAACCAACGACGGGCATCCCGTACTTTAAAACCGAGATGATGGTCATCAATTTTTGGCGTGAGCTGTATTTCCTTAACTTCAACGTTTTTTTGCTGTTTACGTGCCCGACGTTCTTTGCGCTGGCGTTCATATTGAAACTTGCCGAAGTCCATAATTTTACAAACGGGCGGCTTGGCATCTGGAGAAACCTCTACCAAATCCATTCCATACTCTTCAGCCTTTGCCAGTGCCTCATTTATAGAAACCACGCCGAAGTTTTCCGTTTGACCAGCACCCATGTCAAGAATCAAACGAACCTCACGCGCACGTATTTGCCGATTAATGCGGTAATCAGATGATATAGCTAAATGTCCTCTCAATAAAGCGATGTAAGTAGGGTAAAGTCTAACATAGTGACCGGTATGAGTCAATACGAGTTACGCAGTTCAGAAGTAAAAAGTACGTCTATAGATGGGTTTTCATCACAAAATACCCGAATATCATGTAAAGCTTGTTCAAATAAAGCAAACAGTTCTTGATCAGTCCCCTTAAAACGGCGCAACGTTTGATGGGCACAAGCGACACAGCCACGCATTGCGCGGTAGCTATCTGTTTCACAAGATAAGCAACCGTTTAAGCGGATCATCATTAACATAAACGCCAGGACTTCCTCATGGTGTTCGTCAAGCGTGGCGACACGTTCTACAAGTTCTGACCACTGTGCGCCTCTTAAATCTTTTAATGATGAAATAGCATCATATGGGAATAATAATTCATTATCGGTGTACATTAACTTCTCTCTCCAGACGGGAATTAATCCTATACTCAGGATAGCAGGGGTTAAAATCTAAACTCAAGCAGGACTTCGGTACTATAACTATCAGACAACTGTGTCATATATCGTTTATGGCGAAAGGAAAAAGCCAATGCGATACACGATTTTATTGCTGATTTTGCTATTAACCGGATGCGGTCAGGGTGCAGTTGTGTTTGCACCAACCCCAATACCGCCTGATCTCTCGCCTATCCGCTATACACATCCTAGCGGCGTGTTTAGCGTGCGTGTTCCGCCAGATTGGGCAGTATATACCCAACACCGTACTGACCTTGTGAGCGCGCACTTTACCCCACCAGGGGAAATCACCCCTATTATTGGAATCGCTGTGATTAAGCTCAACACAACAATGGATATTTTGAGCATTATCAATACCTATCAACAACAAATTCGGCAAGATCGCTATCGTGAGCAAGATCGGCAAGCAGTAGGGGATGGCAGTTGGCGACTGAGTGGATTACGTATTACAATCGGCGGGCTTGCAGAACAAATCAACACATTTATTCAACAGACAGAAAACTTTGTCTCAGTATTAGAGGTTGTTGTCCCAGATGACCCGAATCTACAGGCACAAGCTGAAATACTTATCAATACGCTTGATATAAACCCCTCTGCAACATTAGAACCTAGCCCATTAAGCACTTTAGGTTTTGTCACATCTAGTGATTTACAAGTCGAAAACATCCACGCCTGGACAACCCCACAAGGGGTCTATTTCGTCACTGGGGAAATCGCAAATTATAGCTCTCAACCCTTATTTGATATTCCAATACGCTTAGAATTACAAACACTAGATGGACAAGGTATAGCCGAAGCACTGGATACCGTCATGGGCTATGCTATTCTGCCGGGGGAATTTGCACCGTTCAGTTTGCGGTTTGGGCAAGGACAACCACCTAACACAACTCGTTATCTATTTACCCTTGGAAATTATTCCTGGAACCCAGCCGAAACAAACGCACCCCGTATTATTGGGGCGGATGGTATGACATGGACAGATAGTTCATCTATTGCAGATGATGGCACACTGGTGATTGAAGGCGTGGTTACCAATACCGGTGATGAACCAGTGCGCGATCCGTTAGCAACGGTCACCGTTTTTGACGCTAGTCAAAACGTAATTGCCGCAGCATTTACACCCGTTATGCAAGGTATACTCGCACCGGATGAAAGTGTTAATTTTGTATTTCGTATTCAAGAAATTGGTGGCACGCCCACAAATTACATTGTGAACGTGCAAGGTTTAGCTACGAATTAGAGTTAGAGTTTGCCACTGCACCATATTGCTGTAATAAGCTTAAAAAGCTGATATATTCTCGTGGCATAAAACCATCTTGAGAGTTGATTGTCCGTTGCTGGTTGCCGCGTTCAATATAAACCTGATAATAGTAAACTTCTGGTCTACCGGGTGCGGCAGATAGCATTGTCCCTTGTAAGCCAAAAAAGTTCAGGTCATCAATTACTTGGTTAAGATTAGCCACATCTTCAGGGGAAATGCGTCCTTCTATGCCATTGTACATCACCAGCCCATCACCAAAAATTTCAATCACAATCGACTCGTTGTTAACACCCCCAGTCTGACGGAAATAAATGTAATTAAATTCTCCACCTGGCTCTGGGTCTTCTGTTTCAGAAGCAACCAATGTTTGTGGTAAAGGAACAGGTAACGCACCCTCACTAGCAGGGGTTTGGGTAGGCGGCACAAATGGTGATGCAACAGGAGGCAACAACGTCTGCAAATCTTCATCTGTGATTCCTGCCCCCACCGGCGTAACATTTGGTGGAACTTGTGTTGAACTGGAAGTTTCTGTGTTAGATACAGTTGTCGGTGCAGGCTCATCCCCACCAGACCCACAAGCTGCCAGGATTAAAGCCACCAACAGAATCAAGCTGTGGCGCATAGTATCCTCCTAAATTTTGATCCATTCATTAGTCTCAGTTTACCAGACAGACCACCACAAAACTGTACGAGTCTCATGACAACTGAACTTGATGTGCATGGCGGATAAACTCAAGATTTCGTAATTCTTCAAGAACTGGTTCCGGAATAAACGAATCAAGTGTTAACACGGTTAATGTGTTGCCACCAGGATGAGCACGCCCAGTATGCCAGCTTGCAATGTTAACATCGCCATTTGCCATTAACGTACCTACCCGCCCGATTACGCCGGGCTTATCATAGCTTCCCATCAACAACAAGTAGCCCTCTGGTACAAAATTCATGCGATATTCGTTGATTTGAATAATATGAGGTACTTTGCGATCTAACAATGTGCCAGCGATGAAAATATCTTCACCATCTTCTAGCGTGACCTGGCAAGAAACCAAGTTAGTATATTCACTAACTGCCAATCCTTTAACTTGTGATACTTGAATACCCCGCTCAACAGCCAAGACAGGCGCGTTAATGTAACTTACACTATCCCCTAAAATTGGCATCAACAACCCTTTGAGAATAGCAACAGCGATTGGTTTGACTAAACCACTCCCCTCTTCACCACGGTATTCAACAGCCAACCGTTTAACAGGGTGACGTGCTAGCACATGCAATAATGTCCCCATGCGTTCAGCAAGTTTAAGATATGGCTGGATCGTCTCAAAATCCATACCTGGCAGAAAAGGCAAATTCACCACATTACGATAATCCACATCACGAAGTGCATCTAACATCTGTTGGACAATTTGAATCGATAAATCCTGTGTTGCCTCAATCGTGTTATCGCTAATATGTGGCGTGTGAATGACATTATCTAATCCCACAAGCGGGCTATTATAAGGGGGTTCTTCTGCATAAACATCCACCGCTACACCCGCTAAATGCCCATCTTTAAGCGCGTCTACCACAGCTTGCTCATCCAATAACTTGCCATCAGCGGTATTAATCAATCGTGCGCCAGGCTTCATTTGGCGGATGCGTTCTGCATTAAGCATACCATGTGTTTCGCTCGTCAGCGGCACGTGTAGGGTCACAAAATCACTACGAGACAATAAATCACGCATTCCACATAAAATAATGCGGTCATCACCAACTTGCTCTTCACTCAAGTATGGATCACAGGCTAAAACCGTCATGCCAAACGCTAAAGCACGATGCGCAACAATTTTCCCTACACGCCCTAACCCAATAATACCCAGCGTTTTGCCAGCCAATTGCGTCCCAATTTGCCGTTTGCGGTCTAACAACCAATATCCTGAACGCATCCCATTGTGGGCTTGTATCAAACGCCGACTAAGTGCCAACATCATCATGATCGTATGCTCACCAGCTGCCAGGGCACTAATACCTGGCGCATTCATGACGATGATGCCACGCTTGGTAGCAAAATCAACATCCACCCCACTAATGCTTGTGGCAGGGCGTGCAATGAGTTTTAACTCAGTAGCTTGTTCAAGGAGTGCGGAATCTAGCTGCAAATCCTCCCGTGCAATAATAGCATGAGCTGTTTTGATGGCTTCTCGCACGGCTGGTAACGCTGGCGGCACCTGTTGAACTGTCACATCAGGCTGCTCTTTTAACCAGGCTAAGCTTTCATCGGTGATATCTGTTGCGACAACAATATGAAACGTCATTGTTGCAAACGCTCCAATACATCATATAACGAATCAAACACATAAGGCGTAATCCCATCAAACGCTTGTGGTGTACTGTGAGATTTATCTGGCACAGCATAGCACGTCATACCAGCAGCCACGGCTGCCCGTGCGCCATTTGGGCTATCTTCTAAAGCCAAACAATCCTTAGGCTCAACACCTAATAGGCGTGCTGCCCGCAAATAAACATCTGGGGCAGGCTTACCATTCTTGTCATCATCTGCTGTACAACGGATTTTAAACTTATCTCCCCACCCCTGCGCTTCAAGCGTTGCATTAATCACTCGCATCGATGAACTAGAAGCGATAGCGTGGGGGATATCATGTTTAAGCACATACTCGATAATTTCATTTGCACCGGGCTGAGGTTTAACTTCCAGGGGAATCAGGCGTAAAACACGCTCATGTAAATCATCGCTCAGTTCTTCAACGCTCGGCTCTAGTTGATAAATTTCCTTGAGTTTCGTCAAAAATTCATCTACACGCATTCCAATGATAGCAGCGCGTGCCTCTGGGGTATAAACATGCCCAAAGGATTGAATAAACTCATCTTCCGCCATATACCAAACACGCTCAGAATCAACGAGCAGTCCATCCATATCAAAAATAATTGCTTTAGGTTGCATGTGTAAACGCCTTTTCAAATGCCTGGCGCATCTCTTGATTATGGAAAGTCAATGCACCAGAAAGAGCCAACTCAATACCACGTTCAAATACCGCCTGATGAACAGTGCCTTTTACCCGACTATAGCCTGACGGACCCGCTGCTATAGGTAAAATAGGAGCGAGCGACAAACTCTCAATAAACGCCTCTGCTTCACGCTTGACCTTTTCACGAGAGACCACCCCACCAAACCCAACAAATAAATCCACAACAGAGCGAGTCGCTAAATCCGATGAGCCATCACCGACCATCAACCGCCGCCCATGGCGTTCACCAGCTAATTCTTTAATAATTTGCGGTTTTCCACTAGTAACTGTTAAAGGACCTTCGTCATAATCCAAATACGTTTGACGATGACGTGTCTGTGGTTCATGATACCGCCACCAATCACCAGAAAGTTCGTTGTATTCCAGTTCCACCGCTCGGATATGATCTGGCGATACACCAAGCCGTTTACCAAATCCTTTAACCGGCTCAGCCAAGCCGCCACTGATGATGAATACCTCTTTGTGCAAGAACTTCAACGTGTTAATAACTTCCTGCACATCCGGCACGATCGTTTCCCAATAACGTTCTTCTATGGCTTTCAGCTGTCCGCGTGTTGGACGGATTGCCTGGAGACGTTTGCCATACACTTCTTCCAAGTCTAAATCGCCATCCATAGCTTTCTGGGTCAATAAGCCTACACGCAGCTCTTTCCCTTTGAGTTTTGCCAGTTCATCAATACCCTCAATCGTAGAAAGGGTGCTATCACAATCAAAAAAAATGAGGTCAAAACTCGTCCAGCGAATATCTATCATAAACCTGCTCCACATCCAACTGCCGCCTAGCATTATAACCCCAAGCGACTTTTTTTGTAGCGGGAAGGTTGTATAATAGACGGGTGGATCAACACCATCGGAGGTTTAAGTGGTTACATTTTTACTCAAAACACTTTTTCGCGTAACACTATGGCTTGTTTTTATACCAATTAAACGGACGGCTCTTGTTATTTTCAGCCCAGCATATCGAGATAAAGTAGCTTATTACAGTGCAACCTTTACAACCTTAGATGTATCGTCTACCAGCCCAACCAGCAAACCTCGTTTAAGTGGTGCAGTCAATGTGATTACACATGGTGGTGGGTTTTATGGCGTTAAAGATCGTATTGTGGCAGATCAAGAAGGCAGCGGTGGGGGTCAAATCCAGCGATACGAAGGACAAAATCTGATTGTTGGCGGCGGAGAAGGGTCTTTCAACTATGGGTTTATGTTCAAACGCGGTAAACGACTTAGAATTTACCCACTTATTGGCATCGGTGGTGATGGGTCTGGTGCAGTTATAGAGCGTGATGGGGAAAGTGTCGCCGCGAGTGGTAGCGGGGGAATGCACTACATGGCAGGCATTGGCATTGAAATCAAAGTCGGTGGCAGGCTAGGGGTTGTATTGGGCATCCGTGCGGGGTATTTACGCCATGTGATCGGCACACCCATGCGCCGACCATTTGTACGCTTTACGTTTGGCGGTGGTATTTTTGGAAAGTGAATCAAAGCGGGCGTGAAGTAAACTCACACCCGTTCTGAATATATGCATTTATCCTAATTCAGCTAATGCTTGCTTAACAAGATCACCGATTTCCGTTGGATTTTGTGCGACTTTTGCCCCTACAGCAGCAAGTGCATCCATCTTTGCTTGTGCGGTGCCTTTGCCGCCGGAAACAATAGCACCAGCATGCCCCATCTTTTTCCCTGGAGGTGCAGTGACACCGGCAATGTAAGCCACCACTGGCTTGGTAACATTGTCTTTAATAAATTCCGCTGCTTCTTCTTCCGCGGAGCCACCAATCTCACCAATCATAACAATAGCTTTAGTCTCTGGGTCTTGTTCAAAGGCAGCCAGTACATCAATAAAGCTGGTGCCAGGCACAGGGTCACCACCAATCCCGACACACGTTGTTTGACCAATACCCGAGGCAGACAGTTCATACAATGCCTGATATGCCAATGTGCCAGAACGGCTAACCACACCCACCGGACCACCAGGCTTAGAAACAGCTGTTGGTGTAAAGCCAATATTCGCTTTGCCAGGGCTGAGGATACCTGCACAATTTGGACCTAATAAACGGACATTGGGGTAATCTTGCTTAAGGCGGTTATACATGAGTGCTTGGTCATGCGCTGGAATATGTTCTGTTACACAAACAATCAAACGCACACCCCCAGCAGCGGCTTCTAACACGGAATCAGCCGCAAATTGTGCAGGAACAATCACAAAAGATGTATTTGCCCCAGTGGCTTCTACAGCCTCTTTCACAGTAGCAAAAATCGGAATGCCATCGACATCGGTACCGGCTTTACGCGGATTTGTTCCAGCAACAACTTTGGTGCCATAATCGCGATTCATCAAGCCGTAGAACCGCCCTTGTGTTCCGGTCAACCCTTGAACGACAACCGTTGTGTTTTCATCTACCCAGATAGCCACTACGCTTTACCTCCTGCAATTTCAACAGCGGTTTGAGCAGCGGAAAGCATATCCGGCTTCATAATTAACCGCTCAGATTCATGTTGTTGTAAAATAGCACGACCTTCTTGTGCATTGGTTCCGTCCAGGCGTACGATTAACGGGGAATTTAGATTGACACGCTGCATCGCCTGAACGATACCTTTTGCCACTTCATCACAGCGGGTAATCCCACCAAAGATATTAATAAAAATAGCGCGGACATTTTCATCCTGGTTGATCACACTGAGGGCGTTCGCCATGTGATCAGCATTTGCACCGCCGCCGATATCCAAAAAATTCGCCGGTTTACCGCCGACTTGGTTGACAATATCGACTGTACTCATCGCCAGACCTGCCCCATTGGCAATGATCCCGACTGAGCCATCTAGCCCAACATACTGTAGCCCTAAGTCGTAGGCAGCGCGTTCACGCTCATCACGCGGTTCCAAGCCTTCAAACGTATCCCAAACGTCAGCATGGCGGAAGCGGGCAGCTTCATCCAAGCTAACCTTTGCATCCAGCGCATGAACCCGTCCATCTGGTGTAAGAATTAATGGATTAATTTCTACGAGGGTTGCATCCCCTTCGATATAACAGTGATAGAGTTTAAGTAATATCTCTACTGCGCCTTCGTTGGCTTCTGGGTTAAGATTTGCCGCCTTTACCCACTCACGGACAGTAGCTTCATCTAGCCCAGCAACCGGATTCACCCAAATTTTAGCAATCGCATCAGGATCAGTGGCAGCAACTTCTTCAATATCTACCCCACCCTTTGCAGAAAGCATCCCTAAATGCTGTTTTTTGCTGCGATCCAACGTGAAAGAGGCATAATATTCCTCTTTAATATCGGATGCTTTTTCAATCCAAAGGCGATGTACTGTGTGTCCTTTAATGTCCATACCGAGGATAGCCCCGGCATGTTGACGAACTTCAGCTTCATTATTCGCCAGTTTAATACCGCCGGCTTTACCACGCCCACCAACCTGCACCTGCGCCTTAACGACGACCGGATAACCAACTTGATCAGCAACAGAGACAGCCTCATCGACTGTATCTGCCACGCCCCCTGGTGATACCGGTATGCCATATCGGGCAAAATATTGTTTACCTTGATATTCAAATAAATCCACTTAAGTCTCTCCTCAGAATGCTGATTTTTTCAACAAACTATACCGCCAAGTTTTAAATGTGGAAGGGCGATCTTTTGACCGCCCTTATAAACTTTCATCAGAAGTTAATCATATGCCCTTCTAACCCATGTGCAGCTTCTTTAATTGCCTCACTGAGTGTAGGATGGGCATGAACATTTCCGGCAATTTCTTCCGGTGTCAGTTCCGCATAGCGTGCCAGGGTTAACTCTGGTAAAAGCTCAGTCACATCAGGACCAATCATATGTGCGCCGAGTATTTCACCGTATTTTTTATCGCTGATTAGCTTAACAAACCCCACTGCATCGCCCAAGCCGAGTGCTTTACCATTTGCTTGGAAGGGGAACTTTGCCACATTGATGTCATAACCGGCTTCGCGGGCTTGCTTTTCAGTATATCCAAAGCTGGCAACTTGTGGTTGGCAGTAAGTTGCGCGGGGCATCATAATAAATTCCATCTCGCGGATTGGATGCCCAGCAATGTGTTCGGCTGCCAAGACTCCCATTTTCTCAGCGACATGCGCCAACATCAACTTTGCAGTTACATCACCGATGGCGTAAATATGTGGAACACTGGTCTGCATAGCACCATTGATATCAATTGCACCGCGATCAGTCAATTTTACGCCGGTTTTTTCCAACCCATAACCTTCCACACGAGGGACAAAGCCAATCGCTTGCATCACCTTATCCGCCTCAAGCACTTGCTGTTTGCCATCTTGCCCGGTGACAGTTACCTTAACATTCTTACCAGTATCTTCAATTTTTTCGACTTTGGTACTTGTGAGGATTTTCACCCCCATTTTCTTATAAATTTTCTCCAACTCTTTGGAGATTTCTTCATCTTCTAGGGGTAACATGCGATCCATAAATTCAACAATCGTCACGTCCACACCGTAATTATGCATCACATAAGCAAACTCAACACCAATCGCACCAGCACCTGCGATAATAATGCTATTAGGCAACTGATCTTCCATAATCTGCTCTTCATAAGTCACAACCCGTTCACTGAGTTGTGTGCCAGGGATAAGGCGTGTTGTTGCCCCAGTTGCGATAATGCAATTTTTGAATTTGAGTGTTTCAGTCTTACCGTCGTTCAATGTGACATCAATCGTATGAGCATCCTTGAATGTTCCCCATCCATCATAAGAATCAATCTTATTTTTTTTCATGAGGAACTTCACACCCTTAGTTAGACGATTAGAAACGTCACGGCTACGTGAAAATGCTTTAGCATAGTCAAATTTAACCGCCCCTTCCACCACAATGCCAAATTCTTCTGCTTGTTCACGGAAGATATGGGCTAGTTCTGCATTACGCAATAATGCCTTAGAAGGGATGCAACCAACATTTAAACAAACGCCGCCCCAATATTTCTTTTCAACAATGGCAGTTTTTAAGCCAAGCTGGCTAGCGCGGATCGCGGCGACATATCCCCCAGGACCAGCACCAACCACCACAACATCATATTCTTTTGCCATTCAGGATTACTCCTCACAATACACGTCAAACAGTCAAAGTGTACCTGATATACCCCACTCCTGACTAGTCATCATCTCCACTAGAAGAATCGTCTCGATGTTCATCATCACGTTGGTCATCTTCATGATATATCTCATTACAAAACGGACGACCATCATCAAGAGGTGGTTCAACCCCAGGCTGTGGGGGCATAATACAATCAGGATGCTCACCTGGTGGTGGACAAATTGGACGTGTTTCATGTTCTCCTAATGGTGAATCATCTGGACCAGGTTCTACCACACACCAATTGTAATCTCCACCAGTTCTTAAATTAATATCGCACAGCGGACGTGTGGTATCTGACCCTGGTGGATAATTACCGGATTCGTCCGGCATAATACACGGTGTTCCACCGGCATCTTCTGATAAGTGATCACAAGATGGTAGGAAATCGGCATCACCACACAGGGGCTTACCCGATTCAAGGCGATCTAGCACTTCTTCCAATTGATTTTTATCGAGTGGGGGCTGTACTTCAAACGGGCGATCTAGCAAGCCTAACGGAAGGCTTTGTATTAATTCAGGTTCATAGGCGGTTGGCAAATCCGGCACTGGTACAAATCGCCGGCTATCAGCCAATAACTCAACGCCATAACGTGTGCCCGCTACAACTGGATACACATTATCAGCAACTTTGAGTGTTGCCGCACCTTCCAACGTTGCGACTTGCAAGCTGTCTAGAGTACCAGCCTGGAAAAATGCCGTTGACCCAAGTTGAACTTCAATCTCATTAATTACAAAACTGATCTGCCCAACCCCTTCTGGTGTCTGGACGAGCATCCCGCTTTGTGGGGCTTCTTCGCATTGGGCATCACCGATACCAGTACGCAAATAGAAAGCTTGCATTGGGCTATAATTACCTGAAAGGATATCATCTTGAGTGACAGCATTGGTCAGTTCAACATCCCCAAACAAAATAAATGTTACATTTTGCCCTGGGAGTGTATCAGGCAAGTTAGCTTGAAGGCGCATCAAAGCCACACCCCATTCACCAGTGGTGGTATCCATTGGGCTTAAGCGTAATGAGGCTAAATCAGTGACATCTTCAATATCGCCAATCTGGCTAAATTGAAAATCCGTCACATCAGTTTGTGGAACTGCCTCTAGTTGAATGTTCCCATAACAAACTTGGTTACGCCCTGTAGCCTCACAAAGCGCATCAGCAGCTTGTAATGCTGTTTGTACAACCTCTGGACATGATTGGGAAGATTGAGGGTGATTATCCGCATAACTCCCAATAATGGGCAATAAGCAGAGAAGAAGTAGGGTCAATCGCTTCATGGTTACTTGCTCACTTGTTAACACTTTTTATAAAAGTATAACACCAAAAGCAAATAAGACATGGACGGATACCAACCAAATGATACCCGTCCATTTTAAGCGATAGGTTAATCTACTGTCGGTTGATCGAGGGTGATTCGATCAGCAATTAGTTCTGCAACATCCTTAACAACAGGACCATCAGGATGTTCAGCTTGGGCGGATTCAAACATCTGCATACAGAAGGGGCATCCAACTGCCATCACTTCTGCACCGGACTTAATTGCTTCTTCATAGCGAGCAACGTTAACAGCTTTTTCGCCATGTTCTTCTTCCTTCCAGAATTGCGCACCACCAGCCCCACAACAGAAGGAATTTTGACGATTACGTGGCATTTCAATCAATTCATTATCTGTAACACGCTGCAACACATGACGCGGCTGATTAAACACGCCGTTATGCCGCCCTAAGTAACATGGATCATGGAATGTTACATTGCTCATGCGTTTAGGATGTGCATCAATGGGTACTTTGCCAGCAGCGATCAGTTCATCGATTAGCTCAGTGTGATGAACAACCTCATAATGCCCGCCAAACTGATGATATTCCTTAGCCAAGTTATGGAAACAATGCGGGCAAGTGACCACAATACGCGGCGGGTTTACTTCATTGAGGGTTTCCACATTGGTCATGGCGAGTTCTTGATAAAGGAATTCATTACCAGCGCGCCGGGCACTATCCCCGGTGCATGTTTCCATATCACCCAAAACGGCAAAGTTAACCCCAGCGGCGTGTAGAATTTTGACCAAAGCGCGCGCTGTCAATTGGGCACGTGGGTCATAGCTAGCAGCACATCCTACCCAATAAAGTATCTCAAAATCTGGGTTTTCTTCCACAGTTGGAACGCTAAACTCTAGCCCATTTGCCCAACGGAAACGTGACTCACCAATTTGCCAAGGGTTGCCCTGCCGTTCCATACCAGTAAATGCTGCGCCAAGTTCTGCGGGGAATTCTGATTTCATCAAAACTGCATCCCGCCGGATTTCCAAAATATCAAACATGGGTTCGTTGCCAACCGGGCAAATATCAATACATGCTCCACAAGACGTACATGCCCACACAGCTGATTCACTAATAGCAGACCCCATCAACGGGTTCAGTGAGGCTTCGCCATTAGAGAGATCAACCATCTGATCTTTAATGGCATACCGCTTATTGATTTCCAAAGCGGAGGGAGAAAGCTCTTTACCGGTCACATAGGCTGGGCACACATCCTGACAGCGATTACACATAATGCAAGCGAAGGCATCAAAAATTTGCGTTTTGTGCAGGTGTTCTAGCCGTTCTGCACCAAATTGTTCTTTGTCCTCATCTTCAAGATCAACCGGACTCATCTCACCTAAAGAGGTACGTTGCGGACGGGTCAAGAAGTTGAGCGGTGCCATAATTAAGTGGAAATGCTTGGTATATGGGAAATAAGGAGTAAATAGCAAAATCCCACCCAATGCCAACCACCAAAACAGATGCCGCATCATTTCTAAGCCATCTGCACTCATGCCAGCAAAGATGATTGAGACAAGTGATGCAAACGGCATCCACAAATCCGCCTCACCATGTTGCTGAACAACAACCGCCTCCCCTAAAAAGCGCGCCCCAACATGGACAAGAATAAACACGGCTACAATCAGTGAATCTGTGAGGATACGCCCCTCTTTAACTTTGGGATGCAGCAGTACGTTATCATGATAGGTCAGCTCTTTTTTGCTTGGCAGATACAAACGCCGTAAAACGAAATATACCACACCGACCAATACCGCGACACTTAACACATCCCCCAAAAGACGATAGATATCGTAGAGAATGCCAAAATCTTTGAGTGTTTCATCAAAGCCACTGATGAACCCAATTAAGAGATCAACAACATTAATCAGGAAATAAAAAGTAAATCCCCAGACGATTCCTAGATGAAACAAGCTAGAAACACGACGAGTTTTAAGTGTTGTACTTTGTGTTATGTAAATCCTTAAAGCATTAAAAGCACGTTTTGGCAAATTATCCAGATGAAGCTGCCCCTCACCACGATTGATGATTAACCAAACTTCTCGGAATCCGTGATAAGTCGCCCCGATGGATAACAACGCCAAAAAAATAAACAACATTTGTTCTACAGGCGTGAGCATAGGTGAATGTCCTTATCTAACAACCATTAGATTTTTGCATAGTTTTACCATTGATTGCCATTTTATGCTACTGATTTACCGTTAACCTCGTAAGGTTCTGATAATCAGCGTTGTCAAAATGGCATGTATTATCACAATTAATGGAGTAACAATAAATGATTGATTTTAGCCCAATAGATAATGACGAGATGAAATTATTGGCGTTTGCTGCTCAATATACCATTGATGACTTACGCCGTGCGACAAATGAAAGTATTGATTACTTGCTTAAGCTCATTGAAGACCTGACAGATGAGGATGTAGTGTTTGAACCAATTGACCCAGATGCTAACGATCCATATGCTGCTGAAGGCGAACAACATATTGGCTGGAACATCGCACACCTAATTGCCCATGTCACTGCAAGTAGTGAAGAAGGGGCAGCATTCAGTTCGCTTTTGGCACGGGGTATTGCAGCACAAGAACGCCCGCGTTATGAAACTCCCTGGCGGGACATCACCACAAAAGCCCAGTGTGTACAACGATTAGAAGAAAGCCGCCGGATCCGCTTGGCTTATTTGGATACATGGCCCGATGCCCCATTTTTAGATGTCTACCGACAAGTTTCTGAGCGATTTATTGAAAAGTTTGGGCAAATGAACGCCCCAGCAGCCTTTTTATTTGGCTTATGGCACGAAGTGGGACATTATGACCAAATTAAAGAGGTGATCCGGCAAGCTAAACAGGCAAAAGCACAAAACGCCTAGTTGCAATCTCATTCAGAACGGCTTAAAATCGGTGATCATAAAAGCGTTGGAGGGCTTTAGTATGGCTTATCATCATGTGCAGTTAAATTGTACCTAACCAACGCCACGCTGATTTAGCTATTAAAGCGCGGACGGTGGTCTGCGCTTTTTTCATGTTGAGAACCGATTAATTTGGAGGAATGATGAGCAATAAAATTCAGCCGCGTACAGCACGTGGATTCCGTGACTTTTTACCTGCTGAGATGCTCAAGCGCGAATATGTTATCAAAACTGTGCGCGAGGTGTTTGAGTTATATGGCTTTGAACCATTGCAAACCCCTGTTATCGAATTGAATGAGACGTTATACGGCAAATACGGTGAAGATGCCGAGAATCTAATTTTCAGTGCCAAGCATGGGCGAAGCGATAAAGATGAGCTTTCGATGCGCTACGACCTAACAGTACCATTAGCGCGGGTCGTAGCACAATATGAAAATCAATTCAATTTCCCGTTTAAACGGTATCAAATTGCACCAGTGTTTAGGGGGGAACGTCCACAAAAAGGGCGATACCGTGAGTTCTATCAATGCGATGTGGATATTGTCGGCGTGGCTGATATGAGTGCGGATGCAGAGATTGTTGCTGTTAAAGTACGCGCGTTACGTCAGCTTGGATTTAAGCAATTCACCGTGAAGATCAACCATCGCAGAATGTTAACGGCTATAGGGCAATACTCTGGTGTACCAGATGACCAATTAGCAGATTTATACCGCAGTGTAGACAAATTCGACAAAATTGGTGCAGATGGTGTACAAAAAGAACTCGAAGCACGTGGCATTGCGCCGAGTGTAGTCAGCCGCATGATGAAGTTGATTACTGAGCAACGTTCCGGCGAGGCAAATTTAGATTATTTAGATAACATCTTGGGGAATTTGCCAGAAGCACAAACCAGCCTAAATGACCTGCGTCAGTTAGCAGAGAACCTGGATGATTTGGGCGTTTCTGCTGAATTTTACGATTTTGATTTGACAATGGTGCGGGGTTTGGGATATTACACGGGACCAATTTATGAAACAATTATCACAGAGCCAAACTTGGGCAGCGTTACCGGTGGGGGGCGTTACGACGATCTAATTGGTTTATTCCGGCGGGAAAGCCTACCCACAACTGGCGGTTCACTGGGTATTGAACGGATCATTGATCTAATGGATATTTTGAACTTGTACCCGGCAGAGATCGGCGGGACAGTGGTTCAAGTTTATGTCACAGTGTTTGATGAGAATACCAAGCGCGAATCAGCGCGATTAGCTACACAATTACGGGATGCTGGGATCAATACGGAATTGGATATGCAAGGCAAGAAACTTGGCAAGCAGTTCAACCACGCTGATAAAAAAGGAATTCCATTGGTTGCTGTGATCGGTCCTGATGAGGTAACGCAAGGGGTTGTCAAACTAAAACGCTTGAAAGACGGAGAAGAAATCAGTGTGCCCCGTGCAGATGTTGCGGAACATGTACAAGCGTTTTTAACTGCCAGATCATAGGTATGCTGCATAGCAAGATAACCATTCTGTTGTGTGGTGGTGGCAGATGAAAAAATGTTTGGTGGTATGAACATTTGGCATAGATCGTTGGGATATTCTTTTTATCATGTGCTGAATTTTTGAGCTGCTTAGAGCAAGCAGCTT
>RFHA01000260.1 GCA_003696565.1 Chloroflexota bacterium | reverse complement strand
CCGACATGCGCAGGCTTGACAACCGACCAGATTGGCACGCCACGCCCACAAGGCAGCGCCTGCGATATTGGCGCAATTGAGGTTAAATCCCTATCAACTACTAATGGAACCATTGATTCAGGTAGTTATGTTCTGACTGCAGATATAACGCTCACAGGAACCTTACACATTACGCAAGGTGTAGTGTCCATTGAAGGAAATGGGTTTGCCATTGATGGCAACAATACTCATCGGCTTTTTCTCGTTACAAACAATGCTGTCTTGAACCTCAATCAAGTAACGCTGAGAAATGGTAACGGCTATGGAGGCAGCGCAATTTTGAACTTCGGTCAAGCTAATGTCCTTAATAGCCTCATTCTTAACAATAATGCCACTTATAATGGTGGAGCGATTAGTAACGAAAGAGGCTCTATGCTTTTCATAGGTAATACCACAATCAGCGGTAACACTGCGGGCAGCAGCGGTGGTGCAATTTATAATAGGGGAGGAATTTTTACCGTGAATAGCACATTTAGTAACAACTCCGCCGGTAACAGTGGTGGCGCAATTTTCAATAACATAAACAGCACCTTCACTGTTACGAATAGCTCTTTTAGCAATAACGCAGCAACTAGCTCTGAAGGTGGTGCAATCTTCAATAATACAAAAGGTAACATTGAAATCCAAAACTCCACATTTAGTGGCAATTCGGCTGTTAACGGTGGCGCAATCCGTAACAGAGGAATATCTACCCTCACAAATAACACCATCAGTGAAAATTCTGCTACTAGCTTAGGTGGAGCTATCGCCAATACAAACACGATGAGTATTATCAATAATATCATCAGCAATAATACTTCTACATCTGGAAACTGCTATAACAGTGGAGGAGCGATTGCTGACAGTGGCGGTAACCTAGAGGACACGAACACTTGCGGCTTGAGCAGTGGCTTCAACACCAATCCACTGTTAGGGGCATTCAATGGTAGCTACTATCCACTTCAAGCAAGTAGCCCTGCAATCGATGCTGCTCCAACTTGTGCGGGACTCTTTGCAGACCAAATTGGCACTTCACGTCCACAAGGCAGTGCTTGCGATATTGGCGCAATTGAGTACATAAATTAAAAACACTAGCTTTTCACAGCAAAAAAGGGCCTCTTGTGCCCTTTTTGTTTCAATAACGTTGCAAATTAGGGCACTGTGCGTTACACTGCTTTTCGCTTCTTTATGTGGAGGAAAGCATGAGCAATCGTATCAGTATT
>RFHA01000035.1 GCA_003696565.1 Chloroflexota bacterium | reverse complement strand
TAACTAATTTAGGATAACCAACATGACAGATCGTTCTGTGCCACAGTTTATTGATGAAGAATATTCGCCAGTCCGGCAACGTGTTATGACCAGCGAGGATGCTAACCCCTCCTTTTGGCGCACACTCGATAAGCCGTTGTTGATTATCATCGGTTTAATGCTGGCAATGGGCTTGATGATGGTCTATAGCTCCACCTTTGATTGGAGCCTGAATGAGTTCGGTAGCGAAACCGCTATTTTGATGAGTCATGCTCGTAATGTCATCATTGGTTTGGTTGCTATGGTGATTTTTGCACGGGTGCCGCCGCGCTTCATCCGCCGGTTGTCTATCATCATTATGTTAATGTCTATTAGCTTTCTCATTGCTGTGTTATTGTTTGGAGATCGTACATTTGGCGCACGTCGAGCGTTGATTAATGGGCGTTTTCAACCTGGTGAATTTGCTGAGCTTGCTATGATTGTTTATATGGCGGCGTGGCTTGGCTCTAAAAATGTGCGTGTTCGTAGCATTACCTACGGACTTGCGCCGTTTATTATCCTTGTGGCAATTGTCACCGGCTTGGTTATTCTTCAACCAGACTTAAGTACAGCTGTTGTTATTTTTGCCACATCCGGTATTATGTTTTTTTTAGCCGGGGCAGATATGCGTCAAATTGGCTTGGTAGGGGTTATTTTGCTGATGCTTGGGCTGTTTGCATTCCCAATTTTGCAACGTGTGGCACCCTATGCAACCGAACGTGTTGATAGTTGGCTTGCCGGTGTATCTGACCTGACTCAGACCAGTTATCATACTCAACAGGCTATCATCGCTATTCAATATGGTGGTTGGACAGGGTTGGGCTTAGGGGAAGGGCGGCAGAAATTTGTCTCTTTACCAGCACCACATACTGATAGCATTTTTGCCGTGATTGGTGAAGAATTAGGGGTTATTGGCGCAGGGGGTGTCATTGCCTTCTATTTAGCTTTTGCTATACGTGGGCTTTCCATTGCTCGCCAAGCTAATAACATCTTCAGTTCGCTTTTGGCAGCTGGTATAACGATTTGGGTAATTGTTAAAGCCATGCTCAATATCGCCGTGATGACTGGTTTAGTCCCGCCGACTGGTCTACCCCTACCGTTTATTAGCTATGGGGGGTCATCATTGGTCGTTTTAATGGTTGGGGCGGGAATGTTGTTAGGTATTCAACGTGAAACCACACTTAAACAACCAGAACGGAGAAAGCAAGTTGCGAGTTATGATCGTCGCCGGGGGAACCGGGGGGCACGTTTATCCCGCGCTGGCAACAGCACAGGCATTGATTAAACGATACCCAGATGTGACATTGCACTTTGTGGGCACAACTGACGGCTTTGAACGTCCTCTAGTCCAAAATGCTAATGTACAATTTGATTCTTATGATGAAGTTCATGCTGGTCCGTTACACGGCGTGAACCCGCTGCGGGCAATCCACAGCCTATATAAATTGACATTTGGGGTGTTCCAGGCAGTACGTGTGCTGAATCGCCATAAGCCGCAGGTTATTCTATCAACGGGTGGTTGGACGAGCTTGCCCGTTGCACTTGCCGCTTGGTTCAAGCGAATTCCAATGCTAATCTACTTGCCAGATATTGAACCAGGTTTGACAATTAAAGTGTTAAAACGTTTCGCTACAAAAGTCGCAATCACTGTGCCCGAATCCGCTCAATATTTTAAACCGGGTCAAACGGTTGTTACAGGATACCCTCTGCGGGCGGAAATCCGTGAAGCAACTCGCCAAGCTGCAATCCAGCATTTTAACTTAGACCCCCAACGCCAAACCTTGTTAGTCTTTGGTGGCAGCCGGGGCGCACGAGTGATTAACATCGCCTTGGGCAATATCTTGCCGCAATTATTGCAAGATGGCGTGCAGGTTTTACATATTAC
>RFHA01000259.1 GCA_003696565.1 Chloroflexota bacterium | reverse complement strand
CCACCCAGGCGGGTGATCTCTTCCCCTGTGTAGGTATCCCAAACAATAACGACATTACCAGCACCGCCGATGCCTAAATTGCCATCTGCACGCATTGCGACACTGGTAACGCTATCTTGTTGTGATCCAAACAAAAACCGCGTACCAGGTGCAAACACTACATCGGCTAAAATACGCTCAGATTGTGGTGGAGGATCATCAAGTTGATTGGCGAAAACCGCTAGCATCACGGCTAAGTCGGTATCGGCATCAACTAACGCACGGTTAGCACTCGCAGCTTGTGCTAGGCTGATCGCTTCTGCTTCACTTTGTAAAGCTTGCCGTTCTCGTTCTTCCACTAGCTGCCGCTGTCGCTCTGCTTCTTGTTGTGCATTAAACGCAATGACAGATAAAACAATGGCAGCAGCCAACCCCAAAATCAACACCCCAATAAACAAACGTAAGCGAGTGGTGAGCTTCCGCTGAAGTTGTAATTCACGCTCAATACGTTCCTGGTTGAGTTTGGCGATTCGCCGGCTTTCTGCTTCACTCGCTAAAATAAATTCACGTTGTAATGGGGTGGCATCCGCGTGTTCTAACCAAGCCTCTGCACGGGTGAACCGCGTCCCAGTCAGCAAATACGCTTTATCTTTGCCACTGGTACGCCAGTCTATGGCTGCTTGCATGATTTCGCTGCCGAGCCGCAGATTTTCAATGTTTTCCGATACCCAGCCTTTAAAGCGATCCCACTCACGGATTAGAGCTTCATGGCTGACTTCTACCATGACAATTGGGGCTTCATGCTCTTTATTGCTGGCGATTTCTCGGCTTGTAATTAACAAGCGTGTTTCGGCGGATGTGAGCATTTCCACTAGGGCATCTACCGCTTCCGGTGGCACATCGCGAAAATCCAAGTCCTCCCGCCGGATACGGCGACGAGTAGCCTCCCCATTTTCACTAATTTCCACCAGGCGCAACAAAATCCGCCGCATAATACTTTGTTGTACGGCATCCAACTGCTTATATATGGTTTCTGCATGACGGGCAAGGGCACGTCGAATACCGCCAATTTCCTCATAGGCTTTCGTCGTCATCCGGCGACCCTCACGCCTGAGGAATAATTCCTTAAGCGCGTATTGCAACAAGGGGAGCGATCCCGGTTGCCTGCGAACATCTTCCAAAATACGTTGGGGTAAACCAGCATCATATATCAAGCCGGCTGCTTGTGCTGGTCCTTCAATAGACCGTAAAAGTTCTTGCGGAGTCATCTCTGTGACGATGACCATGTTTTCCTGTTCAAATAATTCTGCTAGACGCGGGTATCGACTAAGATGATCAAAAAAATCGGCACGCATCGTAATCATCACGATAGCGCGCCCGCCACGCTGCACCACTAAGCGTTGGATAATCATCAAAAACTGCTCGCGCTCGGTTTCACCGGTTCGTGTAAAAACTTCTTCAAACTGGTCAATCACCAACAATAAACGCGCATCCGGTTCGGCATCGTGTAAAGTTTGATCGGTCAGCACATCAATATACTGTGGCGATTCGTGCAGCAGCGTGTTGATCGTATCTGAATCGCGTTTTTCGATCAACGGGGCAAGGCGTTTTGCTAGGGCTTCTATGGGGTGCGTGCCTGGGGTAAAAATGCCAATCCGCCAATGATCGCTACCTGGTAACCTGCCGTCACGGATTGCTGGTAAAATCCCCGCCCGCACTAAAGAACTTTTTCCACTGCCAGATGCCCCTACAATCGCTAAAAAGCGCGTCGAACGGTCATCTCGCAAACGCGCTAAAGATTTTTCAATTAACTTCTCTCTTCCAAAAAAGAACGGTGCATCAGTTTGTTGGAAGGCTTCTAACCCTTTGAAAGGGTTTGGGATGGCTATTGCGCTTGCACTGTCATAAGCATTGACTCGCCGTTTACCGGGTAGTGCCTTTAATAGCTCTGGAAAGGCTTCTTCATAACTGTGTTGAAAATCAATATGCTGAATGTTGAGCAGCCAACTCATGCTGGGCGTTGCGCTTAATTCTGCCAATGCATCAACAACCATCACCGGAATGATGAACTTTTGTTGTTCTCGTGCGGTATTCACCTCACGCTGTACCCATTCGCTGTTGACAGCATCTGGTGAAAGGCATAATACCACAATATCAGAACGCTCTATCCCTTTGAAAATCTCTTCTTGCCACATCTCACCGCCGTGGATTTGGCGGAAATCGATCCAAACATCCATCCCCGCATCATTCAAATCACGTGCAAGACGTTCTGCGAATAATTTGTTCCGGCGTGAATAAGAGATAAAAACTTTGTTCATTTGCAAACCAACTTCCAACTATCCCGTACCTTTATTATATGCCAGAACGTATTTAGGGATATTGGGCTGGCTAGTATGTATCTTAAGAGATGACCAACATGGGGGGTAATCCCACATAAAGCCCCCATTGATGATATGGATGGTGTTGTCGGGGGGTATCTTTGGGCAAATCTCATCCTTTTTAAGGTGCAGCTAAACGGATGACTTGCCAGTGAGATTGATTTGCATCCACCACGACTAAATCACCATTGGAAAGAAAGCCCATCCCACGCGGTGCGATCAACATCCCCGCAGGAATTTCCCCGCTGGTGTTAATCCCCGGGTCACCGAATGTTAAAACACGCTCACCATTTTCATACACACGGATAATGCCCGATGTCGCAAAAAAGACGCGCCCACTAGAATCAACTGCCATGCTCGTGGGGGCACGCGGTGGGGGTGGTTGTAGTAGGGTTTGTAGTAATTCTCCATCCAAGTTATATTGCTGAACCAGCATATCACTGAAGGCGTAAACATATAGTGTTTCGTTTTGTAACATCAATAATGAACTATCCTGAAAACCCTCAGTTCTAGCTTGAATAAGAATGTTATCAATAAACTGCCCGTCTTTGCTCCATATCTGAATTTCGTCATAAGTGCGGCTACCGAACACCTGCGTGACGAATAGATAAATCTGATCGTTGGGTGCAAGCACAATATCCAGTGGACTGATCCGACCAAATTGATCCGGCGCGGTGCCAAATGTGCCAAAGCTGCTTAAAACATCGCCGTCTGGGCTAAGGTGATAAACTTTTTGCTGCCAGGGATCAATCACCCAAAACGATCCATCGCTATCCAATGCCAAATCAGCGATGTGAATCAAGTCATTTTGGATGATTCGGGTCAACTCACCTGTGGGTGCAAGCTCTAAAATCGCATTCGTTCCGGTTGCGATGTACAGAGTATCATCCGCTGCAATTGCCAACCGTCCAAAATTCGTTGGTAATGCTTCAAACAAGTTGCGGTCAAATGGCTGTTGCTGCTGCCAGATCACGCCGGTTGGTGTTTGCGCGGGGATGTTTTGCTCAATCACACGCCCGCCGCCTTGTATGGTTGATTCTGCTGGGCGGATTGATGTTAACAAATCAAATAAGAGTGGCTCAAACTGCGCTTGATCAGCGGTTTGAAACGCGCCATACACAAAATAAAAAATGTCTTGCCCTTCAATTAACAAGAAAACCGCCATCTGTTCGCCTTCGATGTGTTCAACCCGAGCAACATCACGCCCATCCAAGCTAAAAACCTGAACAGATGCCCGCACACCTAATAGCGAAAATGCATCAACCACGGTCATGCCGTCATCGCCCAGGTTTAAATCATAAGCCGCTAAAGCCGCCGGTGACGCGCTGATAGGCACATTTACTTGAAAGATTGCTTCCTGCGGGGGGATTTCATTAGCGTCGAGCATGGCTTGGGAAGTGGCAAGGCTAATCGCCTCATAGCGTTGTGTGTCATCACGTACCACCCAATTTGCTGGGTAATCAAACATGATATTGGTGTTGATCCAAGTATAAGTCGCAGTCGTTTGTG
>RFHA01000258.1 GCA_003696565.1 Chloroflexota bacterium | reverse complement strand
ATAGTCGTTTATAATTGAATTATGACTTTTGCAAACAAACTTGCTTCATTATTAAAAAGATTTAATGTTGTGCAACAGGCTAAGGCAATGCCTGAATATATAGAAGGCTTTATCCCCGGTGGTTACTCTGGTGCGTTAAATAGAATAAGACAAACACCGCTTAGGGAATGGACTCCATTCACATCAAACTCAAACGTTGGGCATACCATACGCAGTTTAACAACAGATGTTGTTGATAAAGGAATAAGGGGAGCAGTAAAGTTTTCACCTGCGTATTCTGCGTATAGAAGTTTCACTAGTAATCCGATAACTCCGAGAGAGTATATGAAGTCGGGTACAGACGTTGCACGTCTAATTGGGGCAACGTTAATGGGTCCATATAACACAATTGGTTCTGCGTTGATTGGTGGCTCGCTTAGTAAAGCAACTGGTGGTGATTTTACTAGTGGAATGTTTGAAGGTATAAAAACTGGTCAGCAATATGGTGGTCTCTCAAGATTTACATCTCCATTAGTAGGAAGAGCAGTTAGCAAATTGCCAATATCTGGAGAAGTAGCTTCACGGACTATTGGGGGCGTTGCCGGTGCAATTGAAGGAATTGGTCAAGATCTTGCGGTGGGAAATAAACCCAATGCACTGGGTATAGGTATGGATTTTGTGGCTGGAGCAGGTGGTTATGGGGGAGAAATACCATTACAAGGTGGCAATGCTAAAGCTGTGGTTGCTAAAAAACACGGGCTTCTTAAGACAATTAGAAAACATCGAGATGGTATTTTAGATGTTATTAAACGATACGAAACTGTTTCTAAAGAGGGCGTTGACTTGGACACTTTTATAAAGAATGATATCTACCTTAGAGAAGATGCTGAATTTCTTTGGAAGGAAATCTATGGGAAAAATAAAAAACCACCAAAATCACTGGGTGAAACAGTAGGACAAATTTATGAGGCTTTTACAGGCGTTCTAACTGAGGCAAACATGAGAAAGAAGGGTATTGCTCTTGGTTTTGCAAACACAGAAAAAAACATTGAGAATAAGCCATTTAATTCTATTGGTGATATCTTAAAAAAGAAAAATATAGATGTAACAACTGGTGATATAAGCATCAAAGACAAAGCACAATCGTTATTAT
>RFHA01000257.1 GCA_003696565.1 Chloroflexota bacterium | reverse complement strand
CGATCAATGGGCCACCGGTTGTCTTCAGCACCTTCAGGAAGATCATCATCGCTATATCCTGATTTGGCAATAATCTGTAGATATTCACGATTTTCGCTGACAACACCTAAAATCCCAGATGTAGCATTACTATTGGAAATTGCCCACCGAACCGTGATTTCACCGACATTCTGTAGGTCTGGGGTGCGGTTCATTTCACGGTCGATCCGTTCCAAAGCTTCTAATTCTTTGACGCGCTGGGTTAATTGTAAGTCCGTTTGTTGATAGAGACGTGCATTTTCAAAGGCGATAGCTGCTTGGCTGGCAAAAGCCGTGAGTAAATCCACATCGCTATCGACATAAATTGATCCATCCTTCTTGTTCAGCACTTCCAGTACGCCAATAACGCGATCTTTTGCAATCAATGGCACTGCTAAGATGGAGTTGGTTTTAAACCCTTTTTCTAATACTTCACCTTTCCAGTTTTCATCTCTGGAGGTGTCGTTAGAGATAATGGGCAAACCTGTTTGAGCGACTTTCCCAACTAATCCGTGTCCTGCTTCTAAGCGTTTTCCTATCAATTGCTCAGCGTTTTCACCAATTGCAACTTTGAACTCAAGTGACCCAGTACCATCTTCAGTTGTTAATAACAAAGACCCGGCTTCTGCGTTTAGAATGTCTACCGCAGCTTTCATGATTAAGTCTAGCAATCGTTCAACATCGCCTTCTGTGGCGACCAATTGCTTGCTGATGTCATTTAATGCAGTTAATTGACGTGTACGAGCATTCGCTTCAGTAAATAGACGTGCTTTTTCCAATGATGTTGCGGCGAGTGCGCCGATGTTACTAAACACTTTCAGTTGTTCATCACTGTATTTTTTACCAATAGCGGATTCACCCACAGCAACCACACCTAAGATATGTTGCCCTGCCGCAAGCGGCACTGCCATCCATGCCTTCGTTTTGGGATTCTCGTTTCTTAGGCGGTATCCGTTACGCTTCATTGTGTCTACATAATCATCTACCATTTTGGGACGGACGGTACGGATCACTTCACTATAAAGATCACGCCCTAATTCCCATTTGATGTTTTCTAAATCTGTTCGGCGTTCGTCGTCTTCTAGGAAAAACGCATAATAAAGCTGGTCTGTTGCTTCATCAAACAGGACAATATAGAAATAGGGAGATTGAATTAAACGCAGTGTTTGTGAGCTGATGAGTTCCAATAAGTCATTAAATTCAATTGTGAAATTGACTGCCTGGCTCACCTGGCTTAACACTTCAAGTTCCCGCACACTGCGTTCCAGTGTTTGAATAACAGTGATGCGCTCCACGCCGATTGCTAATTGTCCTACGAGGTTTTCAACAAATCGCAAGTCTTCAAAGTTATATAGTTGCCGCCCAGTGCGTGGTGAACCAACGCTAACGAAGCCGTTTAACTGCTCGTTTCCAGGTAAACCTGCCAGGATAACAGTATCAAGAATTTTAAGACGTGGACGATCAACTGATAATTCAATTGGATAAGGGGCACCAGGTTGTAAATAAACTACTTTATCAATGGTTTTTAATAGATCTGGCACACCACTACCTGGACCGAAGAAAATATCGGTTGGGGCTGGGTCACCTTGTGCAACATAATTCCCGGTTTGTGAGTTATATAGAAATACAAAAACATTGTTAGGATTTAATGTCTCTTGTACGATCTTTTTAAACTCTTCGATCATCACTTTTTGATCGGATTGTGTTGTCAAAATGCGGCTAAACTGTTCTTGGCGTAATTGGTAATTTTGCCGCTTACGATAATAAATAGCATCAATGCGTTCTTGTAAGCTAGTCCGTACAGGTACAAACAAAACCGAGATGAAGAAGATAATAATAATAATCACAATTGGGTTATCTGGCGCAATTTCAATGGCGAATAGGCTACCACCTAGCACCATTAATCCATAACCGGCTGCCAAGGCAACTAGCAAAATCGTATAACTGATGCTTTGGCTGATAATCCGATCAGTATCAACCATACGATATTGCATGACTGCATACGCCAGACTGATGATCGAGGTGACTAAAAAGGGCATCGCTGCTTCTATACTGAAGGGTGCTAATACGTTTTGATCGCTGGTGAGAAGTGTACGTCCAATTAACCACAATATAGCGGGTATCATACTCAACAAAACACCAACCAGTACAACATTTGCTTGATCACGTTCTGTTTTTGTTGAGGCAGCCGGACGCTGATAAAACAGCAAGCATGCTGCTAAAATTGCTGTACCCATAACAGTTGATGCCCCGGTAACTTGATTACCGGTTAACAAGACGTTGTTCTGTGTTACGTTTGTGCTGAAGATCGCTATTGTTGATAACACCACTCCGATTGCTGTTGGTATATATTTTATCCATGGTAGGCGATAAACAATTGGCATGGGGGTAGGGAAAATCAACCCTAAAGTTGCCATCAAAACGCCAACAAATATCCCACTGATAAACCATAATGGGATTAATCTGTGTGTGGTACCAACGTCGAATATCCCCCCCATAAACAGTGATACAGTAATAAAAAGCGCAATAGGGGTAAAAGCATAAGCTTCTTGCCCACGAAAATAGATCATTCCCGCCGCAATCAACAAGACAACAACACCAGAGGCGAATGGTGCAATGAACAGAGCGACAAAATCTCCATTTGGCAGTGCCATCAATGGAAAACTGACATTACATACCGCCATCCCTGCCGTAGCTGCCTCACATATGATACCGTCTGAGCGCGGGGTGGGAAAACGTGTTGTGTCATATGTGAATGTTATGGTAACGGTGTCACCAATTTCATAATCCCCTAAAATTGTGTCGTATCGACGTGTGTTAGGGGGTAAATCAGGCGCGCTGTTAGCAAGTGGTTCACCATTAATCGCTAGAATGCGATCCCCTGGACGTAGCCCTGCTTCTCTACCTGTCCAGGAAACGCCGCTATTGGGCTGCGCCGAATTGACGATCATATTTTGATTCAAAGTCACCCCTAAAAAGGGGCGGCTACGCCAATCCATACCCAGTAAGAAATAGTTTATTAACAAAGCCCCCGCCACTAGTGTGGCGATGATTAAAGCAGTAAATCGAATGTTTTGTGGTGATAAATCGTTTGTGGGCATCGCTTTCATCCACAGTTCCCCACGATGAGTTGACAGTTATTCTGCTTATTTTAGCATATGACGGGCATGAACACTATCAAACCAAAGGCTAGATTTGTTATAATATTTAAAAGTTTCATTATGTCTAAAGAGATTATGTCAGAAAAAATACGAATTTTAATTGCTAAACCTGGTTTAGATGGGCATGATCGTGGTGCTAAAGTGATTGCACGGGCGTTGCGAGATGCTGGTTTTGAAGTGATTTATACTGGATTGCGCCAAACTGCAGAGATGATTGCAGCATCGGCACTACAGGAAGATGTAGATGTGGTTGGGTTAAGTATTCTTAGCGGCGCACATATGGCATTGGTGCCACATATTCGCGAAGTGATGAATCAAAATGATCTGCAAGATGTGCCGATTATTTTAGGGGGTATCATTCCAGAGGAAGATAAACCCGCATTGTCGGAATATGGAGTCAAGGGTGTTTTTGGACCCGGTACAAGTATGCAAGAAATTATTGACACGATCACTAAGATAGTTAATCGATGAAAGACTTAATTCAAAACATATTAAATGGAAATCGACGTGCATTAGCTCGCATGTTGACGATGGTAGAAAATGAGCGCGAGGGATACCAGCAAGCCCTCGCCGCTTTGTTTCCACATACTGGTCATGCTTGGGTTATTGGTATAACAGGCGCACCAGGCACAGGTAAAAGCTCATTAGTTAATGCTTTGGCACAAAAATATCGTCAACAAGATAAAACGGTTGGCATTCTCGCTGTGGATCCCACCAGTCCTTTTACTGGCGGTGCGATTCTGGGTGATCGTATTCGTATGCGTGATTTGTATAGCGATCCTGGTGTGTTTATTCGTAGTATGGCGACACGTGGTAGTTTAGGCGGGCTTTCCCGTGCGACTCGTGACGCGATCCGTGTGATGGATGCTGGCGGTTTTGATGTTATCTTGGTTGAAACAGTTGGGGCAGGTCAAAGTGAGGTTGATATTGTCCGTACTGCACAAACGACGATTGTGGTTGAAGCACCTGGCTTAGGCGATGATATCCAAGCAATTAAAGCCGGCATACTGGAAATCGCTGATATTCTTGTTGTGAATAAAGCTGACCGTGTTGGAGCTAAAAACACTGTTCAGGCACTTAAAATGATGTTGGAAATTGGACATCCTGCCGCCCGAACACAACCCGTTTTACATCATGGTGAGTTAATGCAGATTGAAAACCACACCTCAATAAACCCCACACCATTGTGGATACCACCGATTATTCAAACAATCACAATGGATTTCACTGGCATTGATGCGTTGATACAAGCGATTGAAAATCACCGCGCTTATATCGAACAAAATCACCTTTCTGCTGAAATAGAGCGTGAGCGGATACGGATTGAACTTTATGAACGGTTACAAAATGTGTTGATGACTCGCTTGATGAATGGGTTAACTCAGCAACAAATTGAAGCCGTTGTGGAGCGTGTACGAACTCGTGAATTAGAGCCATCACAGGCTGTTATGATGTTGATTGATATGCATAACACGGAAGGGATGCTATGAAAATTCCAGGAACGAAATATGAGCCTAGTCCATTGGGGGATAATTTGTCTAGTAATTTTGGTGCGATTAAGTTGTTCTATGGGTCTTCTGCTGCGGAGCTTGGTAAAGAAATCGGGGATTATCTGGGGATTAAACCCGGGGCTTATGATAAAAATGTTTTTTCTAATGAAAATATTTTTATACGATTACGAGAAAGTGTCCGTGGGCAAGATGTCTATCTTGTACAAACCATGAGTTCGCCAGTGCATGATAACTTTATGGAAATGCTGATTATGATCGACGCACTTAAGCGAGATTCTGCCTGGCGGATTAATGTGGTAGTGCCGTATCTATCGTATGGACGCTCAGATAAAAAAGATCAGCCACGTGTGCCGATTACTGCTCGACTAATCGCAAATATGATAGAAGCAGCTGGCGCAGATCGATATATCACGATTGATCTGCATGCTGGGCAAATTCAGGGCTTCTTCAATATCCCTGGCGATGCACTGACTGCCTTCCATCTTTTGAGTGATTATGTTATCAGCAAGAATATCCCCGATCTTACAGTTGTTTCAACTGATTTAGGGTATGCAAAACAGGCGCGCAATTGGGGGCAAAAGTTGAACTCACCCGTTGCATTGGTTGAAAAACGCAGAGTAGATAACGCTGAACGCCCAGAAGTTATGTCAATTATCGGTTCAGTGGATGGGCGTAATGTGTTACTGGTTGACGATGAAGTAAATACGGGCGGCAGTGTGTTCAACGCGGTCAAAGTGCTAAGAGAAAACGGTGCTAGGAAAATCTATTTGGCATTTACACACGGCTTCTTTACTGAAAAGACCATCGCGCGTTTCAAAGAACTTGAATTAGAAGAAATTATTTTGACCAATACCATTATCCAACCGGAAAAGTATCGCTTACCTAATATGACTGTGTTGTCTGTTGCGCCATTGTTGGCAGAAGTTATCAAGCGGGCGCATCAGGGGCGTAGTGTAGGAGAGTTGTTTGATGAATAATAGGGCGCATATCATGCCCTATTTTAATTGTGATAGAGCTTCTTTGTTATCTCTGAAATAGCGAGGATAATTGAGTTGAAAAAATTGGTAGCACTTGTGATGGCGATTCTACTGACGCTGGCTGCATGTGATTCTGCTGATGATGAAATAACTGAATTACCTACTCGATTTATTCCCCCTACATTTTCTCAAACACCAAAGGCAACGACATCACCGCCGTTAACACCCACACCACTATCGACAAGCACAAATACATTTGAACCAGCAACGTCAACACCTTCCGCCTCAATCACACAATCCCCGACCGCAACTTTGATAACCGTTACACCAAGTATGACAATAACACCATCTCCGACATCACAAAATATTAATCAAGCTGCACCTATCCCACAGACAGATTTACCGTTAAATCTTATTGAATTGCCACCAGGTTTTGAGATCAACATTTATAGCGACCAAGTACCAGGTGCGCGTTCAATTGCACAAGGTGAGGATGGCACGATTTATATTGGAACAAGGCGCAACGGGGTGGTTTATGCGCTAAAGGATTTAGATGGCAATCACCATGCAGAAACGGTGCAAATTATTGCACGAGATTTGAATTCACCAAATGGCGTTGCGGTTTACAATGGTGCATTATATGTAGCGGAAATCAACCGGATTACACGTTATGATGATATTGCAGCTCAGCTTGCTTCTGGTTCAATGCCCGTAGGACGTGTGATTTATGATGATTATCCCAACGATGGGCATCATGGTTGGAAGTTTATTCGCTTTGGGCTTGACGGCAAACTCTATATCCCGCAAGGCGTTCCATGCAACATTTGCGCAGAAGATGAACGTTATGGCTATATCAGCCGAATAAACCCCGATGGCGGCGGTTTTGAAGTGGTGGCGCGTGGAGTGCGTAACTCTGTTGGTTTTGATTTTCATCCACAGACGGGAGAGTTGTGGTTTACAGATAATGGACGCGATTGGTTAGGGGATGATTTACCCCCAGATGAGTTAAATTATGCCCCTACCACAGGGATGCATTTTGGCTTTCCTTATTGTCATGCAGGGTTATATGTTGACGATGAGTTTGGTTTTCCTGGTGCCTGCCAGCAATATACACCACCAGTTCAGCCATTAGGTCCACATGTCGCGGCTTTGGGAATGCGGTTTTATACCGGGCAAATGTTTCCACCTGAATATGCACAGCAAATTTTTATCGCGGAGCATGGTTCTTGGAATCGGAGTGTGCCAATTGGTTATCGCGTGTCCTTAGTGCGCCTAGATGGTAACAATCCATATCATTATGAGACATTTGCATCAGGTTGG
>RFHA01000034.1 GCA_003696565.1 Chloroflexota bacterium | reverse complement strand
GGGATTTGCGCTGGCTGCCGTATCTTCATTTGCTGGTGGACTTATCCTTCTGGACGGGTGTAGGCTATCAGACCACGCGGGGCATGGGACAGGTGCGTAAAGTAAATTTGTAACACCTCTCTTTGTAGGGGTAGGGGGATGAATGCAGTAGGCTAGAGTTAACATAGAAATGAGGACTCTAGTCTATGCACCCCCCGATTATTTTCCTCGGAGTTACTTAAATCTGGAATCTATTCTTCAACAGGTGGAAGGTGCCCTTTTCGCCATTCGTAAACCAACAATGCCAGGAACACAGCCGCCATACCCAGCATACCCACGCCTGTCACAGTAATGCCTGTAGCAACGTTATCCCAGCCATAAGCAGAGAGCAGTGTGCCTCTCAGGGTGCTTCCCGTCAACATCGTATTGCGCCGGAGTGCTTCATTGAAACCTCCAAGATTAAGCTTGTTAAAAGCACATCCTTAAGTATCTCTGTGGATGTGAATGTTTGTTATATGCCATACGTTTGAACTGAGCAAGTACACAAATACAACTATTTATCATTGTGTTACTAGATGTTTCTATCCTGACATGTTTTAAAGCAACATTCAATATAACTTTATGAAAAATTTCGAAAATTATTTCCTATTATGTCATTGGTGACTTTTGTATATCAATAAAAACGAATATAAAAATCCTTTTATTCTATTTTGAATTAATCGTATTCTTTGTTATATTAAATAAAATTTCAAAATCTTACGCTAAATATCTGGAAAATAATATGTCAGAGCCTTTTTTAGCTGAAATACGTATTATTGGGTTTAATTTCGCACCCAGAGGATGGGCATTTTGTGATGGTCAAATTCTGCCCATTAGCCAAAATCAATCTCTTTACTCATTATTGGGGACAACTTATGGTGGTGATGGGCGTACAAATTTTGCACTGCCAGACTTGAGGGGTAGAGTGCCAGTACATCCCGATAATCAAATTCAATTAGGGCAGCACGCTGGGGAAGAGACACATACACTCTCTGTTACAGAACTCCCTGAGCATAATCATCAGTTTATTGCTTCAAACTCAACTGGTTCTGCTACAGTTCCAGCCAATAACTTACTCGCAATCTCCTCGGATTTGCCATACCAACCACCCAATACACCGGTGACAATGGCAAACATGGTACAAAATACTGGCGGCGGACAGTCACATAATAATATGCAACCCTATCTTGTGCTTAATTTCTGTATCGCTTTACAGGGATTATTCCCACCACGCAATTGAATATCTAAGGAGATTTTCTAATGTCAGAGCCATTCGTTGGAGAAATTCGCATGTTTGCGGGGAATTTTGCACCACGTGGTTGGGCGTTTTGTGACGGACAATTACTTGCTGTTTCACAAAATGATGCATTATTTTCATTACTAGGCACAATTTATGGTGGGGATGGGCGCACAACTTTTGGCTTGCCGGATTTACGTGGCAGAATACCAATCCATGCTGGACAAGGCACAGGGTTATCGCCTCGCCGGCTTGGTCAAAAAGGCGGTGAGGAAACCATTACACTGACTGTTAACCAGTTACCATCACACAATCATACCATTCATGCAGCGAATAGTGGTAATGCTCAATCATCACCCGTTGGGAATCTTCCTGGTACAGATCGGGTCGTCATGTATTTTAATTCTGCAGATCGTCCAGCGACACTTGCAGCCAATACCATTGAATCGACTGGTAATAGCCAACCACACAGCAACCTGATGCCTTTTTTGTGTATTAATTTTATTATCTCACTGTTCGGAATTTATCCCCAGCGAGTTTAAGGAGTACCACATATGTCAGAGCCATTTATTGCTGAAATTCGCATATTTGCGGGTAATTTTGCACCCCGTGGTTGGGCTTTTTGTAATGGGCAATTACTACCTATTTCACAAAACACTGCTTTGTTTTCATTAATTGGTACAACTTATGGTGGCGATGGGCGGACGACAGTTGCTTTACCCGATCTTCGTGGGCGTGCCCCCATGCATCCCGGGCGCGGACCAGGATTAACTTCTCGCCAACTTGGTGAAAGAGGGGGGGCAGACGCTGTGACTTTAACAAATGCACAAATGCCCCAACATCATCATGATATAACAGTTAACATTACGCCTGCTGCTGGAAATAATCCTCAAGGAAGTTTTTTTTCCTCAACTACTGCCAGCAATGTTTATGCGCCGCCACAAAATACATCGCCCATGGCGCAGACCATGGTCGGTCATACTGGCGGCAACCAAGCTCATAATAACATGCAACCATATTTAGGGATTAACTTTATCATTGCATTGGTTGGTTTGTATCCATCGCGCGGTTAATAAAAGTTACCAATCACCTGTTGTCTTGCGTTTGGACTAATGGCGTGGTTGGTATTGTCTCTTTATTGAAAGATTGTTTTATGATTTCAATTGATTTTCGACCAATTTGCGAAGCAGACATCCCTTTTCTTACTGAGCTTTACATTAGTACGCGATGGGAAGAACTGCAACCTGTCCCCTGGACAGCGGAAGAAAAACGTCACTTTTTACATTGGCAATTCCAAGCTCAGCATGCGCATTATCAAAAATATTTTCCTAACGCACAGTTTTATATTTTAACCCATCAAAACGAAGCGATTGGTCGGCTCTATCTTGATCGTCGCGATGATGAAATTCGTATAGTTGATATTGCTCTGGTTCCGCAATATCGTAATCAGGGTATTGGCTCTCATCTGCTTCAAGAATTAATGGTAGATGCCAAACAAAACCGCCTTGCGATAAGAATACATGTTGAAAATAACAACCCTGCTATGAATCTATATCGTCGCCTTGGAT
>RFHA01000256.1 GCA_003696565.1 Chloroflexota bacterium | reverse complement strand
GTGCTTAAAGAAACACCTATGACATTTGAAATTGTTGCCCATAGAGGCGCAACAACAGACTATCCAGAAAATACCTTACCAGCCTTTCAACGTGCAATTGAGCTTGGTGCTGATATTATCGAAATGGATGTAAGATTGACAAAAGACCATGTACCAGTGATTTATCATTGGTTCTATCTTCAAGAAAAAACAACATTAACCGGCGCAATTTTTAATTACACCTATCGCGAACTACAAGCCGCCACCGTGTTAGATCATAACAATCATCCCGTCTCAGGGTGTTACATTCCAACACTATACCAAGTGCTGAACACGTTCGGAGGTAAAATTGGGTTTGAAATTGAAATTCATGGACCAGAAATTAACGCCCCTGCCATGATTGGTGGCGTGTTGAGTGGGTTCGGCAACCTTTGGAAAGATATTACCGTCACTTCATATGAGCCTGAACTGCTTATGGAGATAAAACGACTGTATCCTGGCTTAACCGTTGATCTATTAATTCATCGTTCTAAAAGCTGGATGGAGCGTGATGTTGCAGAATACATTGCTCTTAATAAAGCCCAACTCACACATGCTCGAGCTGTGCATATGCATCTTTCCCAATTATCCTCAGAAATTATTGCTCACTTTCGTCACCATGGCATCGATGTTTACACATGGGAAATTAATGATGAAGAGTCGCTATGTGCTTGTGTAGAACTTGGAATTAAACGTATTGCAACAGATGATATCCGCACAGCTGTCAAGTTCCGTGAGTCTCAACGATGATTGGGATTGATGCGCGTATCACCGCCTATCGCATTGGCGGAATCAGCACGTATATTCTTCGATTGATTGAGGCGTTAGAAAAACAACTTCCCCCAGAAGATTTGAAAGTTTTCCAAAGTCGTCGTGCATCTAAACCAATTTCACAACATTTTTTAACAGCCAAACTATGGACTCCACCCCATCACCGTCTGGAACGCTTGGCATTATCAGCGGAATTACTACCACATCGGTTAGAGGTACTTCATAGCCCGGATTTTATCCCTCCCTGGCATGGTGCTAAAAAACATATCATCACAGTGCATGATTTAACTTTTGTGCATTTTCCACAGCATAAAGACCGCGCCGCACAGCGTTATTATAATCAACAAATTGAGACTGCCGTTAAACAGGCAGATCATATCTTATCCGTTAGTGAAGCTACCAAGCGTGATTTAATCGAGTTACTTAACGTATCAGAAAGTAAAATTACTGTGCAGCCGCACGGGGTTGATCCACGATTTAAGCCCGGAACACCATCAAACTTAGGTTTGCCGCCAAACTATATTCTATTTGTGGGGACGCTTGAACCACGCAAGAATATCCCACTATTGTTAGATGCTTATGCCCAATTAAAAGACGCGCCTCCATTGGTGCTTGTGGGACGTATTGGGTGGTTGATGGACGATGTTATGCCGCGTCTCCTCAACCAAGTCAATGTCATTCATCGAGATGACATCAGTGATGAGATGCTACCCGCAGTTTATCAGGGTGCATCTATGTTGGTGCTGCCTTCACATTATGAAGGATTTGGTTTACCGTTATTAGAGGCGATGGCTTGTGGCACGCCAGTAATCGCAGCAAATAATTCGTCTTTACCGGAAGTAGTAGGAAATGCAGGGTTACTGGTAGAAATCGATACACCGGATGCGCTTAAAGAAGCCATGCAGCAATTGCTAGATGACTCCAAGTTAAGGGATGAATTGCGACAAAAAGGGCTTGAACAAGCACGTCAATTTACCTGGGAAAATTCGGCACGTATTGCACTTGAGGTCTATCGGAATTGACAAAACACACAGATATTCTGTAATCTGGTAATTTTGAGCATCTTTTCAGTATCAAGGAAGCACATTTGTGAAAATTCTCATCGTCACTATGAGCCTCCCCTATCCGCCGGCATCCGGTGGTGCTATTCGGGTTCACGGTATTGTGGAAGGGCTAAAACAAGCAGGGCATGAGGTGCATCTGTTGTGTTTTGCGGATGACACACCACCGTCGTTAAATTTTCCGGTATATACCCTGCCTACACCTCAACGCAGCAAATGGCAACGCCTAAAAAATTTAATTTTCACACAGCAAGCCGATATTGCAGGACGTTTTTATGATGATGCGTTTGCTAATAAACTACGTGAATTAATCACACAATACCCTTATGATATTATCCAATTTGAAGGGATTGAATCAATCTGTTATCAGCCCGTTGCAGCAAATACCAAAACAACAGCGAAATTGGTATTTGATACGTTTAATGCAGAATACGATTTACAGCGTGTGATCTTTCAGATTGATCGTAAAAATATCAAACGGTTACCCGCCGCAATCTATTCTTATCTTCAAATTGGACGTATCAAGCGTTATGAGGGTATGATGTGTCGTATGGCAGATGCGGTCATTGCTGTTTCTGATGAAGACGCGGCGTTATTACGTCATTTTCGTGATGATCAAACCGTGCATGTTATTCCCAATGGTATTCAAGTCGCGCGTTATACAATCGATGTAGGCAAAATAACGCTACCCGGCAAACACAATATCGTTTTTACCGGCAAAATGGACTATCGCCCCAATGTAGATGCAATGATCTGGTTTGCTGAGGCAATTTTGCCACACTTACCAGATGTGCATCTGACAATCGTCGGGCAACAGCCCCATGCACGCTTGGCACACTTAAATACATTACCAAACGTAACTCTCACTGGCTGGGTCGATTCTGTCCTGCCTTATTTACGGGCAGCAGATGTCTATATTGCACCGCTGCGAATGGGTAGCGGCACACGGCTTAAACTGTTGGAAGCTATGGCTTGTGGCTGTGCGATTGTCGCTACATCAATTGCTAGCAGCGGCTTACATCCAAACACACACACAGCCATGTGGATCGCAGATGATGCCCAATCATTTGCGGAAGCGGTCATCACTTTATTAAATGACCCGCAAAAGCGCGCTGAAATGGGTGAAATCGCCAAAAAACAGGTGCAAGAGACCTATGACTGGTCTGTATTGATTCCGCGCCTGTTAGCCATTTATGACACATTAAGGGGTTAATTGTTGTGGATCGTGACGCGCTCGTTTTACGCAACCGCACCATGACAGAAGCGTTCCATGCCATGCCACTTAAGCATCATTTAAGGCGATGGCTGCTCAAATCTATCACCGTTTTACCTATACCACATCAGCGTCCACCAGACCGCGAGCGTATTCTGCTAGTTCGCCCAGATCATGTAGGAGATGTCTTGCTTGCAACCCCTGCCTTACATGCGCTACGTGTTGCCCGACCACATGCAGAAATTCATATGCTTGTCGGTCCATGGTCTGCCTCTGTTCTGGAAACCAATGACGATGTCGATACTGTTTTGACATTAGATTTCCCTGGCTTTAATCGCAGTGGTAATGCCAGCCTCTCCTCACCATACCAATTAGCCTGGCGCACTGCACGTTATCTAAGACGCATTCGCTATCACAGCGCAGTGATCTTACGCCCTGATCATTGGTGGGGGGCAATGGTGACCTATCTGGCAGGGATACCGGAGCGTATCGGCTATGATTTACCTGACGTTGGCAATTTTCTAACCCATGCTTTGCCACACCAACGCACACATGTTGTTATGGAAAATTTACGCCTGCTAGAACGCTGGACAGGTGCTTTAACACCGGATGAAGTCAGCCTAACGTTTAATGTTCATGAAACAGATCAAGCCTATATTCAAGCGTATTTGCAAGAGTGGGGAGTTAACGATCAACCTTATTTTTGCATTCATCCAGGGAGCGGGACATGGGTCAAACGTTGGGATGCAGCCAACTGGGCACAAGTGGCAGATATTTTAAGCGAACAGTTGGACGCAGTTCCAATTTTTACCGGTGGCGATCATGAGATGACGCTTGTTCAAGATATTGTTGCACGGATGACACATACACCGTGTATTATGGTGGGTGATACGAATATTGGGCAACTTGCGGCGTTATTTCAAAATGCCAAAGTGGTAATTGGTCCAGATAGTGGACCGCTACATTTGGCGGCTGCGGTTCAAACACCAACTGTTGCACTATTTGGTCCCGCTGATCCAGCTGAGTTTGCTCAATGGGGTCCAGCACATCAACATTATATTTTAACTAGTGACATCGGTTGCCGTCCGTGCCGCGTGTTAGATTGGGGAGCAGATCATCCTGATTATCACCCCTGCGTGCGGGAAATCAGCGTAGGGCGTGTATTAGACGCTGCACGACGTGCTGTTAATCCGGGATGACCACCCCCTCTAAATCGGCTTCTGGTTCTGGGTATGCCAAATTCATATCTTCTAATGTCTCCACAATTGCACGCGCAATAATCAAGTTACGGAACCATTTTTTATTGGCAGGGACAATATACCAAGGCGCATATTCCGTGTTACACCGTGTTAACACGTCTTCATAAGCATGCATATACGCATCCCATTTTTGGCGGACAGGTAAATCTCCTAGAGAAAACTTCCAACGTTTTTCCGGTATATCAAGGCGTTCCTGCAAGCGTTCTTTTTGCTCTTCCTTGCTGATGTGTAAAAAGAATTTGAGGATTCGCGTACCGCTATCAGCCAGCAACTTCTCAAAGTGATTGATGTGATCATATCGTTTTTCCCAAACAGATTGCGGCACCAGTTCATTAACTCGTACCACTAGCACATCCTCATAATGGCTACGGTTAAAAATACCAATAAACCCTTTACGTGGTGTATGCTGATGCACCCGCCAAAGAAAATCATGAGCGAGTTCTTCTTCAGTTGGTTTTTTAAAGCTAGTGACCCGCACCCCCTGCGGATTTACCCCCTCAAAAACACGGCGGATCGTACCATCTTTGCCACCGGCATCCATCGCCTGTAAAACAATCAATAGCGATTGTGTCCCTTGAGCATACAACATTGCCTGGAGTTCACGCATTCGTTTTTGAAGCGATTTTAAGGCTTCCCTTGCGCCAGATTTGTGATAATCATCGTTAAAATCAGGGTCAAACGTACTCAGATCAATTTTTGTACCGGGTTTGGGCATAATGACTTGCTTAGACATCAATATTTCCTTTTAGATCACAATTATTCAAACGCTTTTTCGCTTTTTGGCACAACCGATATAGTGCGCTCATTCCGATAAGTCACCATGCCGCGCGCCGCCCCCTTGATTTTACGAACATATTTCACACGGGTGACATCCACCGGCACACGTCCATCTGCCCGACGTTTACTATAATATGCTGCGATGCTACCCGCTTGCTCAATCACATCTTCCGGGATACGCCGCCCATCGTTCTTAATAATCACATGTGCGCCTGGAACATCACGCGCATGAAGCCATAAATCATCACTATTGGCTTTCTTAAACGTAACGATTTCATTTTGGCGACTATTACGTCCTACCCAAATGACATAGCCATCTTGTGTCACAAACCGGATAGGCGCACTCTGCCCACCACCGCCAACGCGCTTAGCCCCTTTCCCTTGCCAATATCCACCTGCCTGTAACGCACTTTGCACATCATCAATATCAGACCAATTGCTCGCCAGCTCTAAATCTGTTTCCAGTTGATCCAAATAGGCTAACTCATTCTGAGCCTCTTCAATCAACACAGGAACATCATCCAAGGCGCGTTTTGATTTATTATAACGGGTAAAATATCGTTGCGCATTTTCTAAGGGAGATAGGTTAGGATCAAGTTGGATAACCAGTTCTGGCTCATCTGGGTTATATTGGGCACGTAATTCTGTCTGCCCTTTTTCTAAAATATATTGATACGCCAAAATCAACTCACCACTTTTGCGGAGTTTTTCACGCTCAGCATCGTCCTTTAAGCCACTTTGGAGCGATTCAAGTTTAGCGGTGAGTTTTGCCTTCGCTTCACGAATGGCAGCGAAGACAGGCTTTTTAGCTGCGGTATAGGCTTCCTCCCCAACCGGCGCACCATAATAAGCCACAATCGCCGCGCTAATGGATTCCGTTGGATGCCAAGCCCCTAGGTAGGTAATTGGATGCACACTATAAGCAATCACACCCTCATCTTCTGTCTCCGCGATACCTGGTTGCCAATCCCGTCGCATCAGTGGGGTGATGATGGTGTGTAAAGCATCTAAGACCGCTTCTGAATCAGCATCAACGGCTTTAATATTTGCCTCGCCCATCGCACGATAGATAATTTCTCGTGCTAGCAAAGGACTCATCCCTAAAACATGCCCTGTCAGAACTTGATAGGCTTTGTATTTGGGATCAGTCACTTGTTCAAAGTATGTATCTATCTCTTCCAGTGTAATTGACAACGGTTCACGCTTGCCTGTAATAGGTGGCGGCGGTTGATAAGCATGATTGGGTAAACTCAGACGGTAGCGATTATCTTCAGGACCGACACGACGCATACAATCCATAATAACACCATCCTGCACCAACAAGATGTTGCTCCGTCGCTCCATCGGCTCAATAATCAATTCATATTCGCCTTCTTGCCCTTCGATATGCAAATGCAGGATTCGTTCCCAATCTGGCTGACTGACATGCACCACACGCCCGCCTTCAATATACCGCCGCATCAACAGCCCTAGTTGTGTAGGACGCTGCAACCCACGCCGGAGTTTTTCCTCAGTCAAATGTAGCCGTGGACGGTTGGCATCTGCACTGGCATAAAAATACTGACGACGATGATTAGCATAAATTTCCATGCCGATGCCAGTTTCATCCACGTCTAAAACATCTTGTATTCTGCCCCCAACAAGTGAATCCATAAATTCATCAACCAAGGCAGAGATTGTAAACACATCCAGATACATCGTTACTCTTGACCTAGCAAATAAGCGATAATATCTCCCAAATCAGTTATAGAGATCAAATCCTGATAGTTCGTCGGCATACTCGCAGCATAGCCTGGCACAATAAAATAATTGGGGTGGATGATTGATTCATAAATATAAGCCGCTGCACTCAACGGAGGGCGACGTTCCGCAGCAACTTGCGCAACGTCATGATGTGCAGGGGCAACCACACCAGCTGCTTCCCCAGCATGACACGCATTACAACCATATTGCTCGAGTAATGCCTCTCCACGGGTTGCATCAGCATTAGATAATAGAAATTCTACTTCCGCTGCATATGTTTCTGCTGTTAAGGGTTCTTGAGTCACCTCTGGTTGTGGGTCTGGCGTGGTTTCAATCATAGGTGATACGCTATCAACCCCCGCCAAATAAGCAATAATATGCCCTAAATCATCATCAGGGATACGATCACCAAAATTGCGTGGCATGTTGTTCATCTGCCCTTCTACCCGGTACGCGCCTGGATAGATAATCGACTCATAAATATACGCTTCGGCAGACATCGGTGCGCGTCGTGACGCTGCATTTTGTCTAATCTCGGTATATGCTGGTGCAAGACCATGATTATGACAACTATTGCAAGTATATTTTTCCAACAAATCCGGCGCAAGAGAGGCATCTGCCCCCACCAAAAGCGGTTGAACAATATCTAAATATGAATCTGCCGTAACCTCTTCATCTTCCAAACCACCGCTTGCCTGGCTTAAATTTGCCATTTCAATGATAAAAATAATCGTAAACACCACTAAAAACGCGCCAACAATCACAATTGGTATTGCAGATATTCCTGTTTGCGATTCTGGTTCTTGTGTCATATTTCTCTCATTATCTCCTGTATTTAAAGCAAAGACATGGCATGTTTTGCTCTGCCATGTCTATCTTATTCATCAAAAATAAAATCTACCCTAAAACAAGTACATCCAGCATCATCACTAAAAACAAAAATGCCAGATAAGCTGTTGAGTATTTATATGTACTGCGGGCTAATGCCTTAGACTGCGCATACAATAGTTGTATCGATTTATAAACCAAGCCCACGCCTAATGCCGTCGCTAAGACAACATAAATCCATCCAAATACACCAAAAGCGGCTGGAACAAGTGTAATCAATAACAATTGAATAGAATACAGCACGATTTGCACACGGGTAGCTTGTTCTCCACGTGCAACCGGCATCATCGGTACATTGGCAGCCGCATAATCACGATTCACCAATAATGCCAACGCCCAACTATGCGGCGGTGTCCAGTAAAAAATGATGGCAAACAACAAAAACGCCTCAAAACTGAGTGAGTTTTGCACTGCTGCCCAACCAACCAAAACCGGAAAAGCCCCCGCACCACCGCCAATCAGGATATTCACAACTGTATTACGTTTAAGCACCATGGTATATAAAACAACGTAATACAATGAGCCAACAAACGCTACAATCCCAGTCAGTGGGTTGACAAGTGTCACTAAAACCAACACCGACCACATCACTAGCATCAAGCCAAACATTAAAGCATTAATTGGGCTAATACGCCCAGAAGGAATCGGACGGCGTGCTGTGCGCGTCATCTTGGCATCCATATCACGATCAAGATATTGATTCAACGCGCTTGAGCCACCAGCCGCTAAAATGCCACCAAACAGCGTAAAAACAAGCGTGTCAAACTCTGGTAGCCCACGCGCTGCAACAATCATGGTTGTCACTGTGGTAAAGCACAGTAACAAAACGATCCGCAGTTTGGTCAGCTCAAGATAGGCTTTGAGTGTTTCGCTCAATGTCAGTTTATCACGGCTGAGGATTGAGTCCATGTTTCTTCCTTCACAACTTGCATAACTTGCCGACTATTGAGAGTATCAATGGCACAAACAGCTACCAACAATGCCCAGGTTAAGGATGCCAAGCCAACATGCGTTGCGCCCCACACAGAAGCCGCGCTACTCCATACAAATAACGCCCCAACGACTGCCTGCAAACAATATACAGCAAACGCTGCTACAGAAATCCGCCGTAACAACGCCCCAGAGCGTGTTTTATAAACAGACCAAACTAACATACCCAAAGACACCCCTAACCCCAAAACAGCGTACCGGTGCATCATATGAACTGTTTCTAACGCTCCCTGTGAAAAAGGCAACACATCGCCATTACATAGGGGCCAATCTTCACATGCTAAGGTTGCACCACTGCCACGTACCAATGCGCCAGTGAGGATAATTACAAGAGCCAATGCGGCTGTGATATACGCCAATAAGGTGAAATTATCACGCGGGGTTGGTTTTTGAGGAGGTTGATGCCAAGCAATAATACCGGCTACTAATAGCGCACCTAACAGCAGCATCGCCGTACCTAAGTGCATAGTCACCATCGTCGGCGGCAAATCCAAGACGACAACCATCGCCCCTAATGCACTTTGCAACAAAAACAAAGCGGCAGCAACAACCGTCACCCATAAAACCGCTTGTTTTTTCTGACGATACGCACGGATCGCCATCGTCAACATGGCAAGCCCAAACAAGCCAATTAACACAGCAAATAAGCGATGAGACCACTCAATCCAAGCGGTAAGATTATCTAATGGTGGAATAATACGCCCATCACACAGGGGCCAATCATTACCACAGCCCAAACCAGAATCCGTCACACGGACAACAGCACCAAAAACAATTAAGCCGATGGTCAACATCGCCGTTGCCATCGACAAGCGCGTAAACGAATTACTCATAACAATAAACCTCGTATCCTAACTTAAATCACACTGCAACTATTATGCAGCTTCTGCTGAATCTTCCGAGATTGCCGCATCTCCTTTAACCGCGCGCACGTTCCGATGCAACACAAACATGACAAAGGCAATTGTCGCTGCGATTCCGATCATATTAAAAATGATAAACCCCAATAACAAGAAAAGCTGTTCCGCCTGCCAGGGTTCAACCGCCATTGTAGAAGCAGCAGGGTCTGCGGTTTGCTGCAAGGTAGGCAACAAATTCCCCACACCACCCGCTTGGTCAATAACAGTTAACACACCGCCTGCGGCTAAAATCATCAAACAGAAGGCAAGAATGGCATATTTTCTCACTGTCAAACTCCATTTGTGTTCGTCATAGGTTAGATTGTACTATTCATCACAACGCTAGACAATGCTAAAGCTTATCCATGCGGGACTCACGGTCTGGATTTTCCGGTCTCTCTTGTAAATCATCATCCACATCATCAGATACTTCGCCAGAATGAATTTTATCAAACATGGCAAATCCACGACGTTTGACCGAATTTAGATGCTCAGACGGTGAAACTTGAATGGGCAGTATAAAGCTAAATGTACTCCCCTGGTTAGGTGTACTTTCCACCCAGATTTTACCACCGTGCATCTGCACCACAGCCTGGCAAATTGCCAAGCCCAAACCTGTCCCTTCAATTTTTTCACCGTCTTGGGTTTGCTTAACAACCCGTTCGAACTGGTCAAAAATACGGGATTGATCTTTTTTGTCAATACCAATCCCTGTATCACGCACATCAACACGCACAGCTTGCGGGTCCGCCTGGAGCGTAACCCACACATGCCCTTCTTTTCGGTTATATTTGATCGCATTCGAGATCAAGTTGTTAATCAAGTGCCTCAGCAAGTTTTTATCTGCTGGCACTTCTACAGGGGTATCCTCCCCAAGCTCCAGATGCAATGTCACTTGTTGTTGTTGCGCAATGTCATTCAAAAACTCATATGATTCAACGATAAGCTGGCGAATATCCACCAAGCCTAAATCAAGTGTTGCCCCGCCAGAAGCAATCCGCGCAAAGTCTAAAATACCGACAATCAGCTGCTCCATGCGGTGAAGAGCGGCGTATGCCCGTTGAATATAATACTGCTGACGCTCATTCAGTTCACCAGAATATTCAACTAATTCAATAAAACCGCGTGTGGCAACAATCGGTGTTTTGAGATCATGCGCAACAATACTAATTAACTCCGAGTCATATTCACCACTCATGTGTTTGCGCCTTCCTCTACAGGGAAAAACAACTGAGGCAATTCGTTCAACGCATACGCAATACGAGTACCATGCCAAGTCAGGTATGTGCCATCGACAATATGAATGCGGTTGTTACGCGCAGCAGGTACATCCAACGCAGCAAATTTTGGAATATCCGCCTCGGTAAATTGATAAGGTTCAGTCGGAAGCAAAATCACATCCGGTTGTGCTGCTTCCACTTCTTGCCAGGAAACGCGCGGATAGCGACGATCACGCCCTTTTACTCGTGCATCGTCATCCGGTAATGGCACGGCATCACCCAAATCAGCTTTAAGTGGGAACCGGCGTTCTCGCTGTGCAAACACATTCGTACCACCACATACTCGCAGCAAATCATGCATATATGTGTCTTGATTAAACGTCATCAACGGGTCTAGCCAAATCGGGACAAATACTTTACACACCTCGCCAGCGTTTTCTCGCTGTTCACTCATCGCAGATACCCAATTATGTTGATATTCTATCAAGCGAATCCGCGGCACCATGCTCGTTTCATGAAAAGCGTCCATAATGTCCCAAATCAAATTAAACACATCTTGCACAGTTTTTGGGAAAGTCACCCAAACATTGATGCCTGCGGCGCGGAATGCTTCCACATCTTCCAGCCGGTTCTCCTCCTGATTGACAAAAATAAGATCGGGCTGGAGTGCAATAATTTTCGCAACATCAGGGTTTTTGGTACCGCCAACGCGCGGAAGCCGAGCAACTTCTTCCGCTGGATGGATACAATAATCGGTAATTCCCACAAGCCGATCACCAAGATTGAGATCAAAAAGTGTTTCTGTGAGGCTTGGCACCAACGAGATCACGCGCCGGGCGGGTTCTGTAATTGGTATTTGTGGATGATAGTCGTAGGCATGTGTCATATTTTGTTATTGGCTGTTAATTCTAAACGGTTTTGTTTTTAGAGCATGTGTTATGAGTATCGGCATCAAGTCGCCAATACCTGCTCCATTACGATAAATTGTTCGCGTTCTGGACCCACGCTGATCATCGCAATTGGGACATCACATAATTCACCAATGCGCTTTAAATAGTTCTGCGCGGCTAACGGCAAATCACTAAATGATCGTGCGTTGGTAATATCTTGTTCCCAACCGGGGAATGTCTCATAAATGGGTTTGGCACGTTCTAATGCAGCAACTGTATCCGGTGGATAATCTACTTGCACCCCATCGACTTCATACGCCACTGCAATTTTAAGCTCATCAAATCCACTAAGAATATCCATCTTAGTAACAGCCAACGATGTATAGCCATTGACATCACAAGAATAGCGTAACATAACCGCATCTAACCACCCACAACGGCGTGGGCGACCCGTTGTTGTGCCATATTCATCCCAGAAATTTTCCCCTGTGCCACGCAGACGATTCGCAATGTCGCCATCTAATTCAGTGGGCATTGGTCCACTACCAACCCGCGTACTAAAGCACTTCGCCACGCCAATGACTTGTTGGACATAACGCGCCCCAATCCCTAAGCCAGCCAACGCCCCGCCAATTGTTGGGTTAGAACTGGTGACAAAGGGATAACTCCCATGATCGACATCCAGCAGCGTGCCCTGCGCCCCTTCACACAAGACGTTCGCCCCAGCTTTCAATTTCTGATTTAATAAATATGTTGTATCCGCCAGATACGGACGCAGCTGATGTGCCGCTTGAACATATGCTTCTGCCACTGATTGCGCGTCTAATAAATCGGCATCATATTGGGCTAAGGTTTGATTAGCTGATTGAATCGCCTGACGAATGAGTTCCCCAAAAGCTTCTAAATCGCGCATTTCCCCTGCACGGATACCTTTACGCCCAGTCTTATCAAGATAAGCCGGCCCGATTCCGCGCAAGGTTGTGCCAATCGCATCTTTGCCGCGTGCTTTTTCATTGGCAGCATCCAGTGCAATATGTGCAGGTGTAATCAGATGTGCTTTGCTGCTGATCTTAAGGCGGCTTGGTGAAATATCCACTCCCATTTCTCGCAGCATATCAATCTCTTTAAGCAAATTAACCGGGTTAATCACCATCCCATTACCGAGAACACACAAAGCCTGCGGATGTAAAATACCAGATGGAATAAGGTGCATCTTAAAGACTTCATCACCAACATAAACAGTGTGTCCGGCGTTATCCCCGCCACTAAATCGCGCGACAACATCTGCTTGTGCAGCCAGCCAATCAACCGCGCGTCCTTTGCCTTCATCGCCCCATTGCGCCCCAATGATAATTGTTACAGGCATAACTCACAGTCTCCATAAGTGCGTCGCACACAACAATGAACCCCCAGCGACGCATGGTGAAGTTCCGGTCTATTCTAACCATTCAAACAACAGATAGCAATTTAGGTTTCTAAATCAGGCAATGAATTATCAGAATCACCCTCCTCTATGGCATGCTGATTCAACGCCAGGGTGATCTTACGTGCGCCCCATGTTTCAACACTGCCAACAGGACCTAAAACCAGTGCGGAATCCTGCCCAACCCCGACAGCAATCTTTGCCACATCAGCAGCAAGCAACTCACGAGCAATAGGATGTTGGGTGATGCTAGTAACTTGCGGCACAATATAGGCATCCTTAACCCATTCAAAACCGGGGACAGTATGATTATCCACCACAAAAACCGCCCCAAAAAGAGAGGCAGCGTTGCCCTCCGCTAAAATAACTGCCCCACGTTCATAGGCATGTTTCATGGCGTTTATCGCCGCCCCACTCAGTGCAGCCCGCAATTCCTCCACATCAAAATAACCTGGTATTAACACTAACGCCGCTTCTTTAATTTGCTGTTCAATATCTGCATCTTCCTCATGTAAAACATCTACCAAATAGCCAGAAGGCGCACCAAGTTCATTCATATCATTCATCAAATCTTCAGAGTCTTCTGTACTCATGCCAATATATGCCACACCACCCTCCGCAGAAATACGTGTGATCGCCATACCGCGAATCGTGCTTAACGCATCCGGCTCACTTGCTAGAACCAACCACCCGCTACCTTCTAGCCATTTAAGAACATCCATTTATCGCTCGCCCTTTCATTAGGATCAGAATGCACATTGATTGCAATGGATAAAGAGATCAGTATTTTGCAAGCCTCAAACTGTTTGCTCATCGCCAAAGGCATGCTTTTTGTCTGTTATTGGAGAATATCAATTGCATGTTCACAGAGATATAAAAACCAATATCTCTATTCAGACTTTGAATCGATGACATAATCTGCGATGGCAGATGCACCAAGAGCAACAGCCAGTGGAAGCGCGTCTTCATCAAAGTCAAACCGGGGATGATGATGTCCATAGGTCAATCCCTTTTTAGCGTTGGATGAGCCGACAAAGAAATATACGCCCGGAATTTCTTCTAATATATATGACACATCTTCTGATGCCATTGTCCGCTCTTCCACTAGGCTTTCTTCATCCACAATTTGCAAAAAAGCCTGATGCACACGCTTAACAATGTCGGGATCATTCACGACAGGGATAGTCGGATGGCGGATTTGAACTTCTGCGGTACATCCAACCGATTCACAGACGGACTTCGCCACAGAACGGACGTGTTGTTCGAGCATTTCACTGGTATAGGCGTTAAACGTGCGGAATGTGCCGCCTATATCCACATATGCGGGGATAGCATTATAAGCGTGGCTATTAGATTGAATGGACGTGACAGATAGAACAACCGCCCCCGCCATCGCATCCATCCTACGCCCAACAATTTGATGTAAGGCAGAGATCAACTGTCCAGTACACGCTACCGGATCAATCGTTGTATGGGGCATAGCGGCGTGCCCCGCTAACCCCCGCACACGAATATTAAAAAATGACCCACCAGACATAATCGCACCATCTGCCAACCCAACCATCCCCAATGGCAGAGTATTCCATAAGTGCATTCCAAAAGTGACTTGCGGCTCTGGATTTTCTAAAACACCATCAGCGATCATAGCCAATGCCCCACCCGCACCAAGTTCCTCAGCCGGTTGAAACATAAACTTAATACGCCCGGCGATCTCTTGCTTGTGTTTAGCAAAAATATGTGCTAAACCAAGCGCGATTGCCATATGTCCATCATGCCCACAAGCGTGCATCACGCCAGGAATTTGAGAAGCATATGGCACGTCGTTATCTTCATGGATAGGCAAAGCATCCATATCTGACCGCCATAGGACAGTGGGTCCATCTTTTTCACCTTGTAAAAGCGCAACCACTCCTGTTTTACCAACGCCGGTTTGAACATCTAAGCCAAGCCGTTGGAGTTGTTCCGCAACAACAGCCGCAGTACGATGCACCTCAAAGCCAACTTCTGGGTGACGATGAAAATCACGACGATAGGCGACTAATTCGCCACGCAGTTGTTCCGCTTCTGCTTTATAGTCGATCATGCTAATGTAAAAACCCGAAAAGCCTCTATATGGCGTGGTGCATAATGCGGTGAGCGAGTATCTAACGAGTTGTCGCGAATACGCTGCGCCATCGCCTCCATATCTTTGATCTGACTTTTATGTTCCCGCAAAGCAGCGATTTTTGTTTCTACATAATCGCTAATATCAACATAAACTGTTGGCTCCACTGCACCAGCCAAATAAAGATATTTGACTTTATGCGTCTCTAGCCCTTCGTCTCGCTCCAACTCAATAAAATTCAATCGATCTCGCGCAGCAGGAAAAACCGCCGCCATCGTCACATCACCAATGGCACGGTGATCTGGATGATTGATATAAGTATTGCCATACCAATACGCTGTTGGGTCACACGTCACCACTAAATCAGGCTTTTTCAGGCGGATTAAGCGAGTTAGCTCACGGCGCAAGGCTAACGTATGCATCAATTCACCATCTGGTTGGCGAAGGAAAATCACTTCTGTTGCGCCGAGTGTTTTGGCAGCAAGACGTTCTTCTTCCTCACGAATTTCGATCAGGCGGGTGTGGGTCATCTGTGGGTCTTCGCTCCCTTTATCCCCACTGGTTGCCAAAACAAACGTGACTTGTGCGCCTTCTGCTGCCCAACGTGCCAGCGTACCACCAGCAAAAAATTCCGGGTCATCTGGATGAGCAAAAATCGCCATCACACGCTTTATATCGTTATTGATCTGCTCCGTCATCCTTATCTACACTTTCTGTATTCATACGATCCGCATAGCGTTCACCAGGCTGCTTCCCGCAATCACATTCACCATCACCATGTTTGGTACAAGGCTGCTTAGCTTTTTTCTGTAATGCTTCATATTCATCTAGAGGAATTAAATCCTCACGTTGGAAAGTATGCCGCCCTTCATCCTCAATATAGACGGTGACCGAATCTTGTAAAGGGTGCACATCAATAACCTTACCGACACCAAGGGGCGTTCCAACACGTTTATTCTTTTTGGGTAGTTGTTTACGCGCCTCAACATATTGCTCATATTCATAAACCAAGCAACAGCGCAACCGCCCACACATCCCGGTGATTTCTGACGGGTTGAGAGAAACCCCTTGAACCTTCGCCATCTTAATAGAAATTGGGCTAAAATCGGTTAAAAACGTAGAACAACAACGCAGTTCTCCACATGCACCATAGCCGCCAAGCAGTTTAGCAACATCCCGCGGACCAATTTGTCGCATTTCTACCTGGGCATCAAAAACACGTTTCAGTTCATGCCATAACCGTGACACACTGACCTGCTGTTCAGCGGTATATAAAAATGTGAGTCTTGTACCATCATAATTATATTGGGCAGCAAGAAACTTGACACCATCATACTGTCCAATTTCGGCAGCTTTTTCTAGGCAGATCGCTAATGCTTCTGGTTGTTTTGCTTCCCACTGTTGACGTAACACCATATCACGGGCGGTTGCTGGGCGGAGGATGGTTTTATACTCACCATATTGCGGGTCTGGTTCAATAAACCCCATAATCTGCCCCATGCTACGCCCGCGCGCTGTTTCGACAATGACAAAATCTCCAGCTTTTAAATCTGGGAATTCATGGCAATCAAAATGATATAGCTTGCCGACTTTGGTAAATCGGACACCAGCTATTTTATCAGTCATATGCTTTTACCTTCAAACAATAAAACAGATCAATATCATCAATTATATAAGTTGACAAAGCAAGTCCAAAATGCTAGGCTCAATTTTCTCGATTGTACACGACATAGCGTGTATAATTAAGCTGAGGATTGAAAGTTTTTAGGCAACTAACAGCTTTCTAGTATATCAAGTCTTGGAACAATATCATATGAGGCGCACACTTGTCATGAAGTTCGGCGGGTCAACCGTTGGAACGACAACTGCATTGACGCAAGTCATCAGCATTATCTTACATGAGTATGAACGTTGGGATCGCTTGATTGTGGTTGCCTCCGCCCTAGAAGGAGTAACCGATGCCTTAATTGAGGCAGCGCATTTAGCACAATTGAGCAATCGGCGCGGGTATCGACGGATCGTCGCCACGATACGTACCCGTCATCTAGCACTTGTCGAAAAACTCCCACTTAGCAAAGAAGAGCGCAGCGACTTAGAGACAGACATCGACCAGCTCTTGTTTGATATGCTTGATGTTTGTCAGGGGCTTTCCCATGCACCAGACATCAACAGCGGGGAAAAAATTGATCAAATTATCGGTGTAGGAGAACGGTTGACTACTCGTATTATTGCAGCACTGTTACGAGAAAATGATGTGCGTGGGGTCGCGGTTGATGCTACCGACTTTATCGTGACGGATAACACTTATGGAAACGCCAAACCCCTATTGCCAGAAACTTGCCAAAAGGTAAATCACTATTTGTTGCCGATGCTCGACCGTCAGATTGTACCTGTTATTACAGGGTTTATTGGCGCAACCAGTGATGGCAAACCAACAACACTTGGGCGCGGCGGCAGTGATTACACCGCATCTATCCTAGCCATTTGCATGGATGCAAACGAAGTATGGATGTGGACAGATGTAGACGGCTTGATGTCCACAGACCCGCGTGAGGTGGACGACGCGCATGTCATTCCAGAGTTATCTTATTCCGAGGTGTCTGAAATGGCATACTTTGGTGCACGGATTCTACACTCACGCATGGTCAAGCCTTTACGAGAGCGCAACATTCCACTATGGATTAAAAATGTCTTTAAACCACAACAACCCGGCACTTATGTCGCAAACCATGTCAACCAAAATGGCACCAATCGCATTAAAGCAGCAACCATGATTCATGGTGTGGGGCTATATGCCGAACAAAGCGGGCCTTTAATCGGCATTACCGAATTGGTGAATCAAACATTGGATGAGGTCATTGGCACCCAAGCCGATGTCATGATTACGGCACAATCGTCAAATCATACTTTTATGTGCTTTGTGATTCCTACCAGTGCAGGGCCGGACGCGCTGCACCAGATGCAGAACGCTTTATCTAGCCGGCTTTTAGGAGAGTTCCAGGCATGGCAAGTTAAGCCAGTCAGTATATTAAGTGTTATCGGGAACGGGTTAGATATTTTACCACGATTAACAGCGCGGGTGTTAATGGCATTAGATGATATTCAGATACTCGCTCTTTCTCAAGGACCATCACACTGTAGTTTGTCAATCGTGGTTGCACCAGAAGATGCTGATAAAGCCTTAAGGCGGATTCATGCTTTGACTTCAGTCACGCCATCTGACCAGGTTTCATGATGACGGGCATTAAGCCATTGTGCAACAAATACACCTAAAATAATCTCTGTGATAATCCACAATAGCCGATTCACCCCACCATAAATTAATGCCTGGGTGGGGTTGATGGCAACCCCCATAATGCCTGCTAGGGCAGCCTCCCTTACACCAATCCCGCCAGGCGCAAATAGTGAAATAAAGCCAATGACCCAGCTTAAACTAAACGCACCAATACTCAACCCAAATAAGCTTTTATCAGGCAATAAAGTCCAAAATCCTAAGCCGAGTGCGACCCATATACCCGCCTGAACCACCAATAACCGTAAAGAGATATGTTTATGCATTAACCATAAAATACCAAACCAGCATCCAAACAAAACCGCCGTGAGTAAAATACTGGTTAATATATCCGTTAAAAACCAGATACACCCCAAAGTGCCAACCATCACCGCAGATAAAATCATCCAGATATTCTCTAGCATCATCGCTTGTGTAGCACTTTTAAGCGGGATTTGATCAAGCCGATAAAAACCTGCCTGCCCCACAAAATGCCATATCCCGCCGGGTAAATATTTCCCAAGTTGACTGATTGAATTGATATACACTTGACGGCTAAATGTTAGGGAGTATCCCTGAAATTCAAGCGAGATGCGCGCTAGCTCAACTAACAGTAACTTCCCCACTATCAGGAACAACACACCAAGCCCCAAATCAACCCAGTGGATTGCTCGCAATTCACGAGAAAGCCGTTCCCAATTTGTCACACAATAAACTGTGACCCCTAAAATAACGCAAACAAACCACAACCATTTAAGGGTTTTAATGAGATTTTTGCGCTGCAAGGTATGCCTCTAATCTATCAAACTGGGATGCGCTGGATTGCTGTACAGATGGCAATTTTTGCCGGAGTTGTGCTTGGATTTCATCACGCGAACGAATTAATTCATGGATCATCTTAACGGCTGATTCAGCATCACTAAAATCAATTGCAAAATCCTCCACCCCAAACTCCGCCATAATCTCCCAATATTTATGACTCCAGCCGATAACAGCAGTTGGTATACCCAACGATAAACCAGAGATCATCCCATGAAAACGTGATGTAACTAACGCATCGCACAAGGCGATCAACCGGCGGCTGCCCGCTGTATTGATGTCAAAATCACACCACAATACACGCGCTTGTATATCCGCAGAAGCCCTTTTACGGATTTTATCAATCACAAAAAGATCATTATTACGCGCGGTGGTTGATCCTTCTCGGGTGGCATTAGGCAAAAAAATAAAGTGATAATCACTCCCTAAACTGGTGATAAGTTGTAGGAATTGCGCCTCATAATCAATACCACGCTTAATTGATTTAGCATACACCACAGAACTGGGTGAAAGCCCAATTACATGCTTGCCAGCTTGCCGCCACGCCCTCAAATGCATCTCAAGCTGGGCGACTTTATCATCATTTTCATTTGTTAAGCTAAATTCTGGTTGATATAAAAAAGCAATATCAAGCGCAACAGCCCAATTTTTAAGCCCAAGCTCCTGTAAATGTTGTGCTGTAACCCGTCCCCGCGCAAAAATAAAATCACAAAGCGGCAAAAAGAACTTAGCACATAGACGATTAACAGGGTTTTTAAATGATCCCATCGCCTGAGAAAGGCGCACAACCGGCACACGTAACAACCATGCAGGTAACATCACCATGATATTAAACGGCAGGAATTTTTCACGACCATCTGCAAAGGCGATACCGCTAATATCTAGCAACACATCACAGGAGCGCAACACCTGTACTGATTTAGGCAGCAGCTTATCCGGCACACGCAACCTAAATAAGCTAAAAAACGCACAAAACACACTAAACAGAAAGTGTACAAGCACTAATGTAACCGGACGTGCGCTAAAAATTTGGATCGTTTGATCTTGGATTAATTGCCGGTCTTTATCTGGCAAATAGGAAAAAATGACAATTGCCTGATCTGGGTAGCGTTCTCGTATTTTGCCGATGGTTGTTACGAGCATTGCCTCCGCCCCACGATTTCCCCATAATGTCCCGCCAATAATGCCGATCATGGTTAGAAAGTCTCCAAACCTTTGAACAAATATAAGTACAGTTTGATGAGCGGACGGGGTATCATCAGAATAATGCGTCTACCGATTCGGGTTTTAGAAAAGCGTTCGTTAAACAATGCTATAAATGCGATAAGATAATCATTCCAACGGACACGCTCTTTAGTCTCATCTTTGATCTTTAATCCCAACAGTCTGCCCACTCTAGCGCGTGAGGTAATGTTGTAATGAAACGGCATAGTACGTGCCTGCCCATTAGCAACCGCCACAATGCTCTCCTCACGAGCAACTAACGCCCCTGCTTGAACTGCCGTCTCGACAATGCGCTGCCCAACGTCTGAGCGTGTAATTAAGCAAGTATGTTTAATTGGATCATGCTTCATTTCCGGTGACCAAATATCACCTGCTGAAATATCGCAATAATAGCCATAGTGATCAAAACAATGGTGACATTTTTCCTGAGCAAAGAAGTATAAATTACGATAGTCCGAAAAATACTTAAAGGGTTTGATGATCTCTGTACCATCATCATAGGTCGCTTTAAGATTGCCACGCCAATGCCCAAAGCGATAGGTATAATCCACTAAATTGGCGGGGTGTCCTAGTTTTTTGATGATGGCATCGGTTAATTCTGGCTCAGAATTATGCCCACAAAACAGTGTGATAACACAGGCGATTTTTTGATCAATTTCAGGATGCTTTTCTCGCCAGCGTTGTAAGTTTTTTGCATCACAAGGCAAGGCAACCACTGCCAACTTACCTTCAAAAGAGCGAATAAGCGGGAAGGCATTAGCAGCAAAATAAACCGCACTATATTTACTTCCCTGCGCCGCGATAATATCGTCTTTGGTACGGGCGATAAAAAACTCTGGACGCGGTTTACCCTCAATCAACACGGTACGACAGACTACAGCTCCATCAATTTGCCCGGTTTCTAACAAATAAACAAGAAGTGCCGATGTACTACCACCAGATGCAGCCCGCGCTCTTAACGCTTCATCTGCTGCATAGGTAAAATAAACGTGCTGAAAATTCCCAATATATTTATTAAGTTGTTCTTGAGTCCACTTGCGCGTCCAGATTTTTCGTTTGATCCGTTTGAGCATATCGTCCTCTATAAACTTGTTTAAGCGTTTGTAGTGGGTCGTCTTGCCGTTGAATATAAGACACAAGCAACTCGGCAATTAAGCCCATTGTCAGCAATTGCACGCCCACTACCATCAGCAACACACCTAAAAAGAGCAGCGGACGCTCGCTAAGAGCAAATCCCTGAAACCACTGTATAGTCAAGATCAGATTAATACCCAACCCAGCTAATAACATTATCCCACCAATGCTTCCAAATAAATGTAAAGGCTTACGGCTATAACGTGTCAGGAACAACACGGTCAACAAATCCAAGCCGCCACTGATTAACCGCCCTGGACCGTATTTGGATTTACCAAATTGCCGCTTATGATGCTTAACCGGTATTTCAGTTATTTTAAACCCCGCATCATACGCCAAAACGGGGATATAACGGTGTAGATCACCATAAAGCGTTAAGCTACGCACACAATCTGCCCGATACATTTTAAGCCCGCTGTTCATATCTTTCAGTTTTACGCCTGTGAGCAGCGTTGTGAAAGTATTAGCGATCCATGATGGGATTGTTTTTGAGAGGGGGTCTTGCCGGTTCTGTTTCCAGCCGGAAACAACATCATAACCTTGGTTAAGCTTTGCCAATAAATTCGGGATTTCTGCCGGATCGTCTTGTAAATCTGCATCCATTGTCATGACAATATCACCGCGCGCCAAGCAGAAGCCAACTGCTAGCCCTTTACTTTTACCAAAGTTGCGCCGCTGCACCGCCACTGTGACATTGTCATAATTGGCTTGTAAGCGCAACAATACATCTGTCGAACCATCGGTGCTACCATCGTCAACAAACACAACTTCCCAAGCCAGCTTGAGAGAAGTCATCACGTCAAGAATTTTATCAAATAAAATCAGCAGACTATCTCGCTCGTTATACACTGGCACAATAATTGACAGCATATACTGTTCCCTTCTTCAATACAAATAGTATCTCGGTTTAAACAACAAGATACTAGTGCCAATCATTGGCAGATACCCCGACATCCGGTAAACTATCTCGTTATTGTACGAAACACTTGAGGTAGGTTGATGATTCGCTTTTTAACAGCTGGTGAAAGTCATGGACCGCAACTAACCGCGATATTGGATGGGATTCCGGCAGGTCTCCCGCTCTCACAAAATGATATTGACACACAACTCGCGCGTCGCCAAGTTGGCTATGGGGCTGGCGGGCGGATGCAAATTGAAAAAGATCGTGTGCGCATTACGTCTGGCGTGATGAACGGACAAACCACCGGCGCACCAATTAGTCTCATTGTTGAAAACCGCGATTTTAAAAACTGGCAAAGCCGAGATATTCCACCAATTACCACCCCACGCCCAGGACACGCAGATTTAACAGGTGCAGTTAAATACGGTTATCGTGAATTACGCATCAGCCTAGAGCGTGCCTCTGCACGAGAGACCACCATGCGTGTCGCCGTGGGAGCAATCTGCCGCAAGTTATTGAATACATTTGATATTCATGTTGGTGGTTATGTCACACAAATCGGGAACGCTGGTATTGTATTAGATGACAAAGCGGATCATCTTAAGCTCTATGAAATTGCAGAAACTAGTGATGTGCGTTGCCCGGATGCTGAAGTGGCAGAGGCGATGCACGAAGCAATTCGACAAGCAAAAATTAACAAAGATACGCTTGGCGGTATCATGGAAATTTTCGCAGTGGGCGTGCCACCTGGGTTAGGCTCACATGTACAATGGGATCGTCGCTTAGATTCACGAATTGTCGGGGCGATGGTCAGTATTCAAGCCATGAAAGGTGCAGAAATTGGGCGGGCGTTTGATAACGCAACACGATATGGCAGTGAAGTACATGACATGATTGACCGTGACGAAAACGGTTATCTGCACCGCCGCACCAACCGCGCTGGCGGCTTAGAAGGCGGAATCACAACGGGTGACCCGATTTTAGTGCGCGTGGCGATGAAACCGATTGCCACCATGTTACGCGGCGCAGAATCAGTCAACCTAGCAACAGGCGAAGCACAGATGACCACTTACGAACGCAGTGACTTTTGTGCTGTACCACGTGCGGTGCCGGTTGGTGAGGCAATGTTATCATTCGTTTTGGCAGATGCATTACTCGAAAAACTAGGCGGTGACAGTATCAACGAAATGCGCCCACGCTTTGATGCCTTAAGGCGGAATCATCTCAATGATTTGCCGATGGACAACACCGAATGGCGTTTTGGATATGAATAATATTGTCCTAACAGGTTTTATGGGCACAGGCAAATCCACCATTGGGGCATTGGTGGCGGATTTACTTGATTGGCAATTTTTAGATACCGATGCGCTGATTGTTGCACGAGCCGGCATCACCATTCCTGAAATTTTTGCACAGCACGGTGAAGCAGCTTTTCGCGAGTTAGAGCGTGAAGTTTGTGCCGAGGTAACGCAACAGCGTGAAGCTGTCATCGCCACTGGGGGCGGCGCACTTATTAACCCCGATACCCTGGCACTGATGCAGCAAAACGGGCTGGTTATTTGTTTATATGCTGCTCCAAATGTCATTGAGGCACGGCTAGCAGAGGAGCAAAACCGCCCACTAGCGGCAAATTGGCGTGAATTGTTGGAACAACGCCGCGCCGCTTATGCTGCCATATCCCACCAAATTAACACATCCGATAAATCTCCCCAACAACTTGCACAGGAAGTGATCATATTATGGCAATCATACAAGTAAATTCGCCAGACGGAACCTACCCCATTCATATTGAACGGGGGCTGTTGTCTCAACTTGAAGAGCTGATCGGCAATCGGCGCAAAATCATCATCACAAACACGCAATTAGAAGTGCTTTATGACTTACCCGCCCCCGTGTTAACTATGCTCCCCGGTGAACGGCATAAAAATTTAGTCACTGTCAGTGATTTATACAGCCAAATGATCCGCGCTGGCGCAGACCGGAAAAGTGTTATTGTGGCATTTGGTGGTGGTGTGGTGGGTGATACAGCCGGGTTTGTAGCGGCGACCTATATGCGCGGTGTGCCCTTTATACAAATGCCAACGTCCCTCTTGGCAATGGTTGACTCAAGCGTGGGGGGAAAAGTCGGGGTGGATTTACCAGAAGGGAAAAATTTAGTCGGCGCATTCAAACAGCCTGAAATGGTGATTATCGACCCGGATGTCTTGAACACCCTACCTGATGTTGAATGGCGGAATGGCATGGCAGAAGTGATCAAGCATGGTTTGATCGCTGATGAAGCGTTGCTTGACCCAGCATTGCACACTGTGCAAAACGCGACCGAGTTAGTAAAGCGGGCAGTACAAGTGAAGGTAGATGTTGTCCAACGTGATCCTTATGAACATGGTGAACGGGCACATCTAAACTTAGGGCACACCTTTGCCCATGCCATTGAACAAGTGAGTGGCTATAGCTGGACACACGGGGAAGCCGTGGGTTATGGCTTATTGGCAGCCGCCCGTTTATCTTATGCACTGGGGTTATGTCAAGCAACTTTAGTGGATCATATCGACACACTTTTAGCCCACATTGGGTTACCGCGCAAACTGGGTAATCTTGATCCAAGTGCAATTTTTGATGCAATGCGAACAGATAAAAAATGGCAAAATGGACGATCACGCTTTGTGCTGTTGCGCGGTATCGGGCAACCGCTTATTATGGAAGATATCGCACGGGATGTGGTGATTGAGGTGTTGCAGACATAAACCACCAAACCCACAAAATCATTATATAAGGGGATAATGTCTATGTCACTTGTCAAAACAACCATCATCGGAACCGGGCAATTTAACTGTCCACATTGTGGTGTGGAACGCACATACGATCATCAACGGCTGCAAAAATATAAATCTTTGCTATTCATTCCCCTTCGTCCAGAAGGTGATCCTTGGGAGTTAATTGCGTGCCAGATATGTGGTAAAAGTTATAATTTGGATGTGTTGCAATTTAAACCGACCAAACCACAAAAAGACGCAAACCGAAGAAACAACCGCCGCCAGTTCCTGCCAAAGC
>RFHA01000033.1 GCA_003696565.1 Chloroflexota bacterium | reverse complement strand
GGGGGCACAAGTTTGTGCCCCCCAACCAATTGCAGCCTATCTATGTTTGCTAACGCTTTTTCGGGCGATTATTCACTGTAAACTCAAGTGGGTCAACATAATCACGTAATAAACGTTCAATGTCCATCTTGGGCCAATCTGTCGGTTTTGTTTCCATAATCGCCGTTCGCACAACGTCATAATGCAAATGAGCAGTAAAACGCCCGCCTCCTGTGCCAACTTCACCGATCTGTTGACCTCGTGCTACACGATCGCCAACTTTAACAATCACATTTTGCATATGTCCATAACGGGTATAATATACCGGTCCAGTTGCTGTATATAGCGGATCGTGGCGGATAACAGTAACATTTCCCCAAAATTTCACATTTGCCTGATAAATAACTGTACCGCTAGCAGCTGCATAAACAGGTTGACCAATATCAGCGTTACCAAAACGCCAATTCAGATCAACCCCGGTATGATATGCACCAAAATTCGCAATATAAGAAGATGCCGTATTCCGCCCGAAACCTGTTGCGTCACGCCACTCTTTGAACCAAAAATTACTCCCTGTATTAATTGCACCAGCACGTTCTTCAGCTGTACCAACAGGAGCATCAAAACCATCTGCCACAGGCACATCAGGAATAACAACTGGGTCTGGCTCTGGATCAGCCGGTATTGGAATAATCTGACGTAGTCGAATCGCATCAAATGCAATTTCTTTACCAGTTTCACCTGTGACATCATTCAAGAAAACTTTACCCGCATTCTCCTGATTTTTAACTAAATCAAAAATTCCCAAGGGAACCCATTCATTTCGATGAATTGATTGATTAATATCTACAATAACCTCGGTATTTGTCCCACGAATACCATGAATTTTATAACGCGCTTTTTTTGTAGTTGCGTGGCGAGCCGGAATAAAAACTGATATTTGATAAATGCCATCTTCAGGTAAAGCTGTTTTCCATTCTGCCCATACTTTACTAGTGGTTGGTTCTGTCGTGGTGTAATAAGGTTTCCAACCATAAGCACCTTCAAATTCAGTAAACTCTTGTTTGCCTGTGTAAGTACCACTTCGATAGCCGGCTTTCCCAGGGAAGATCACAACTTCTTTACCGAATCCGGTTTGTGGTGGGTTTTCCGGTTCAGTTGGTTCTGTAATCGGCGTATCTATCATAATTGGTACATTCATGGCATCCCAAGCAGAAATCACACCATAACGCCACCAGCTAACACTTTTAGCGTGATGCTTTGTTGTCGCTATAGCAACAGCGTGTTTTTGCTCCTGAATATTATCCGATGCACCTTGTAGAATGGGGATAACAGGCTTACCAAAACCACCCCAAACTTCATATGTTTCAGCTAAGACATCTTCTGGCGAGCGGCGAAACGTGCGCCAATAACTCTGTGTATGCACACTATCAACATAAGGTCGCCATTCTTCAGGAAAAACAGATTTATAATGGGTACGCCGGGGATCAACAGCCATACTAATATGAAAGCCATTTGGGATACCAGCACGCACATCTTGCATTAATGGGGCAATCGGTTCTGGTCCAACTTCCCAGTAGTGTTCATAAGGTTCGATATCTAAAATAAATGATTTTACGCCTGGGACATTACAGGTTTGTTTGATGATACTTGCCTCGCCCGTAATATCCACCCCTTTTAGCACAGCCCAAGCATGAAAGTTAATCCCATATTTTGCGAGTGTATCCACCCATTTTTTGACATCAACAGGGCTGTTAACAGCCATCGCAGTTTTTGTATCAAAGTTTCCCTGCCAAGCATTACCGTCAGCAACCTTTACAAATAGATGCTTAACGTTGGGCGCACGCCTTTGAAGATTTTGTGCAAGTTCGTCGATTGTATTTTCCGAAACAGCTTGCCCTTTCCAATAAAAAACAGAAACACCGCCATCGTACGGTGTTGGAGGAAAGTCTTTAGGTGGGTCCACAGTTGTGTTATTAAATGTCGCAACAGATGTTGCAACCCATCCCCCTAAGTTAAACTGCTCAACCCATACCCAGCCGTTTTGTAATGAATCAGGGTAATAAGTGACTAACGTTTTATCTAAGATGTCCCCAATATCATTGTAGTTGGTTCCAGGACCACTACGAACATTAACAAACGTAGAACGGGTGTCAATCACTGCTGCCTGACCAGTACCCGCGTTAGCTGGCTTCGGAACGGATGTCATGTTGCCTCCTCAATGTGTATAAACGATTTTCTAACTTAACTTATGGTAATCGAAATCACATTTTTAGGCAAAACAGCAAATTTTACCCGTCCCTTCCACAACTTCGCCAATTATTGCTGCCTCATCGCCAGCAGCCAATAAACGCTCCAATAAGGCTTGTGCATGTTGTGCTGCAACTGCCATCAATAACCCACCACTCGTTTGTGGATCATAAAGCAAATGTTGGTAGTGTTCCTCAACCTGACCTTCAAACCGTACCCATTGCTCATAATAGGATTTATTACGATACATCCCCCCCGCAAAAACACCCTGACGCGCATACTCAACACTTCCGGGTAGCCATCGGATTTTCCCCAAATCAATGTGAAAATCAAGCCCACTAGCTGATGCCATTTCGTAACCATGCCCTAATAAACCATAACCCGTAATATCAGTCATTGAGCGCACACCAAACTCGCGTGCTAAACGAGCTGCATCTCGATTCAAACGCTTCATAGTATTTGTCGCAGCTTGGAGATACGTTTCATCAAGCAATTGTCTTTTAAGTGCTGTTGTAACCACGCCAATACCAAGCGGTTTAGTCAAGACCAACTTATCCCCCACAGATGCCCCACCCTTGGTCATGATATGCGCAGGATGCACCACGCCAGTTACAGCTAAACCGTACTTTGGCTCTTTATCTGTAACAGTGTGACCGCCAGCAATAACTGCACCAGCTTCCAAAACTTTTTCTGCACCACCACGTAAAATCTCGGTCAACAATTCCATACCTAAGCCATCAGGGTAAGCAACCAAATTAATCGCCATCAACGGCTCGCCCCCCATTGCATAAACATCGCTTAAAGCGTTTGCAGCCGCAATTGCGCCAAAATCATACGCATCATCAACTACCGGTGGAAAGAAATCCATCGTAGAAATAATTGCCTGAGATTCGCTTATTTGATACACAGCCGAATCATCTGGTGCGCCTAGCCCAACAAGCAAGTTTGGATAATTTGTCGGTGGGAAAACTCCCTTTAGTGGACGCAAAACTTGCGCCAAATGCTCAGGATTGAGCTTAGATGCTCAACCAGCACAAGACGCTAGTGATGTCAAGCGTACCATCTCATGACGTTCACTTGCCAAAGCAAATCCTTTCTTTATAACGTAAGTGTAGCTTACACAAATCACTCTGTTTTTTCAAATTTTTTGATCAATTTAGACTTGTCAATTTGCTGTGTGTCCAGTATACTGCAAATATATTCGGGGTATGGCGCAGCCCGGTAGCGCGCTTGCATGGGGTGCAAGAGGCCCTCAGTTCAAATCTGAGTACCCCGACAAAAAACGTCCAAATATGGGCGTTTTTTTGTTAAATTAGCCCCCCTGAAGAGTAGGTGTTGGAATCAACTGGCGATACTGCTGCTCCATTCTGAAAATTAATGCATCAAATGCCGGACGTACCGATGAAAAACTCACTTGTGCTTGGTTAATAATATTTTGAAGATCATTTTGTTCACCGTTCACATACGCTTGTAAATTCACTAATGTTGCTTGCATCACCTCAAGTAATTGCCGTTGAACATCTACAACGCAATCAGGCGCAGGCAATGCTGCATAATTAACTAACTCCTCATTAAGTCGGTTTACTTCTATATATAAATCCTGCCTGCTTTGTCCAGGAGCTGTTTGCAATAATTCAATGTAAGCTAATTGATAAAATTCCGCACTTTGTAGCCAATCCTCCAATAGAATTGTATCATCACAAGTGCCATCTTGCCTTAACTCTCCTGGTGGAGTCAGTGTTAATGGTTCAACAGGTGCCGCTCCCCCTACGCCCCCGCACCCTGCTATCATACCAACAATCAGGGAAATCCAAATCAGTTTTTGCATAAATACCTCTTTAATTTGTAACTTTTGCCGATTGTGAACTACAATCAACAACATCAAGTTATAGTACAAGAAGGACAACCGCCATGCCCCAGTTATTTAGCCGTACAGATGATATGAAATGGCTTACTCCAACAATGGCGGATATTCTTGACCAGGGTGCAGTATCCCCTGGTGGAGATGGTACAATCCGCGAGCAAATGTTATGGCTACAACAAAAATTCTCTGAACTTGGCACACCCATACGGGTTGTAAACGTTCGCCCTACACCATCATACACGCTATTTATCCTCAAGCCGGACTCTATCGGACGGCTTGGGAATAAACAAACACCCAGCCCAAACGACATAAAACGCAGTTTAGGACAAATTGCTGAAGAACGACGAGATTGGAAATTTGGATTTCTGCCTGTCGTGCATGAAACGCCAGACACATTAGGTTTTTTGCTCAAAACACAAGCCCATACGTCACTCACGGCACGTCGTTTGATGATCCGTAATAGTTACCGAGACCACCCATCACGCTTAGCTGTTATTATGGGTAACACATTGGAACAGCGGCTTATCATCTATGATATTGCTGAAATCGGCAATCTGGCAATTATTGGAGAAGATCGCACTCAATTTATCAAAAATATCTTAACGACACTTCTCATGTTAAATACACCAGCAGAGATGCGCATTGGGCTATTAGGCAATGATTCTTATGCTAAGATCAGCCAAATACCCCATATGTTAGGGCGTATTATCACATCGCCTGATGAAGGTATTCGTTTATTAAGTAGTTTACAGAAAGAACTCACACGTCGGCGTGACTTGTTCGCCAATCATGGCGTTGCAGATATTGATCGATATAATGAGGCTGACCAATCCAGTATCCCCCGTATCATGTTGCTCATTGATGTATTCAGCACACTAGAATGGCAACAAGTACGAACCAATTGGGCACCCATTCTACAGGATTTACTACGTGATAATGGTAAAGCAGGTATTCATTTATTAATAGGCATAGAAGCATTGGAGCATCTCCCATCAGAATTACATGACCTGTTACCAACCCGTGTTTTCATGAGGAATGCCGCACGCAATTTAATTGACCAAGTAAGAAATTTTCATGGTTCACTAATGCGGTTCATCGATGCCATATTAGTCAGCGGTAGCGAGATTGATCCACCCATTCCAGTAGAAGGCTATGAAATTACAGAAACAGAAGTGAATAATATAGTGGCATACTGGCAAAAAGCATCTAAAAACCGTCAACGAGAAAGTAAAATTAGCGGGCAAACCGGTGTAACCAAGATGCTCACAGATACCAGTAGCGATATACGGGAAGATCAAACGGACATCACCGCGCAACAAGCACAAGGAGAAACATTAATCCTAAATGCCTCTGGATTAATCCTTAATCGTGCCCAAGCACTTGCATCCTATTTAGGATGGATTGGTATGGGACCACTCCAAGATGTATTGGGGTTAAGTGCAGAAGAGTCAAAACAGATCATCAATACATTAAAACAAAAAGGTATTATCGAAAATGTTGACTCCCCTACCCCGCGTTTTATCAAATTATCCAATTAACTAAAACATAGGTGTGGTTGAAATCCACACCTATGTTTTTACTGTCCTACTGGCAACACACCTTGAACATTACAAGAATTATAATTCGCACCTAAAATCACAGCGAAATCTGCTTCGCGGTTCGGGTCTGGTTGTTCAATGATATTCTCTGGGCGAATATTTAATAGATATGCAATCTCATCACGGCTACTTCCCTTTTGTTGCCCGGTATAGTCAATAAGAACGGTATCTGTATAATCAACTGATTCAGCAGAACCAGCAGCAACTGCACGAAAGCCTTCCCATTGTAAACGATCCGCAGCTACAATATCCCAATCAGCGTTTTCTGTTCCGTTATAGACCATGACCGATGCCCCTAAAACCAATAATTGATTTTCAGATGGCGGACGATAAAAGTCTTGCAAAAATGGTTGAAGCGTATCATAAACAGGCAACTGTACACTAGCACCATCCGGCGCAGTATACGATGTTGTATGATACGTCGGAATCATCGTAAAGCTCTCAATTCGACTAACATCTAAGTTAAGTGCTAATGGCAGCAACCCCAGAAAATCGTTGACATTCATGTTAGTCTCAATAACACTCATGCCCTGATTCCATAAATCAACCGCATTCGTCAAATTAACCATAGAAAGCGACCGTCGCCATATTGCCCGTAGAACCTGCTGCTGTCGCCGCCCTCGGTCAAAATCGGAGCTACTCTTGCGAGTGCGTACATACCAAAGAGCCTGTGCCCCATCCATTTGATAGTAGCCAACAGGTAAGATATAGCGTCCTTCTTCTACTTCAACAACACCCTCAGGAAGCTCTGTACCAATTAGCTGATCATCTTCGTAAGCACAATCCACAGCGATATCAACACCACCAAGAAAATCAATCACATCCTTAAACCCTGTGAAATTGACCAACGCATAATAGTGAACGTTGATTCCAAAGTTATAAAATATGGTTTGACGCAATAAGCCAAAACCACCGTCCGTATAACCAATATTCTCCCCTACACCATAAACCACATTCAGGCGTTGCATCATGCCGTTTTGCAGTGGAATATAAACATAAAGATCACGCGGCAAACTCAGCATATTGACTGTTCCTGTATCACGATTAACTGACACAATAATCATTGTATCTGTGCGGAACAAGCCATCGTCAACCAATTCACCATCCGAACCAAGCAAAATAATATTGACCAAGTTGTAGTCTCTTTGAAGTTGCGGAACACGTGTGGGTACTTCAAAACCGTTAATAACCGTTCCAGGTTCAACCTCTCTTGGGAATAACAACGTTGGTAATGGTCCTATTTCAGCCGCAGGTGTGGGGGTTGCCGGCTCAGATGTCGGTATGGGGGTATTGGTCAAAAACGGCGTTGAGGTTGCAATAGGTGCGTCTGTTGCAGTTGGCAATGGTGTATTAGTGGGTTGTGGCGTTGGTGTTGAGCTTATCACATCTGCGCCTTCTGGTGTATTAGTAGCAAACACAACCGGACGCGGTGTATTCGTCACAAATTGGAATGCGCCTGATATAGCCCCTGGCGTTGATGTATCACTCGGAACAGGGGATAAAACAATTGGTGTATCAGTGGGAGCAGGAGATAACACTGGAAGCGGTGTTTGTGTTGGCTCATCGGTCGGAGTATGCGTTAAAGTATGCGTTGCTGTTGGCTCTGGTGATGCAGTTAGCGTGGATGTTACAGTCGGTTCATCAGTTGGTGATGGTGTAAATGTCGCCGTATCCACCGCTAAAGCAATTGCCGTTGCTGTACCCGGAAAATCCGCACGCCGAGCCTCATAAGTCTGGCGTTCGTCAAAATGGCGCATAAATGCCTGTGCAACTTGATACCCAGACCACAAAGTAGCAGCTAAGATTATCACAGGCAACAGTTGGAATATAACAAAACGGGTTATCCATCGTATGGGATGGAACAATCGACCTAGCATATTTGCTCCTCATGATGAAAACATGATGAGCAAGTTTAGCGTATTGGCGTAATCTTGAACACGGTTATTCGATCAATATCGGAATAGCACAGGTCAAATCCGGCGGGATATTCCCAGTATCGTCCACTAAAGATAACCGCAGCCAATAAACACCTGCTTCCAATGACGCAAGATTAACCATCCCAAGTACATCGTCCAATACAAGCGTGTGACTACTCATCAAAAAATTATAGGTCTCAGTCTCATCACGCCGAATTTCAATTTTATAGAAATCAAGGTTTTCCAGGTAAGCATTACCACGTATCATCACGGTATCCTCTGTCACACGTTGCCCTGGTAACGGGTTAATAATCTGCGCAGCAGGACTAGTACAACCTTCTGGCGACAAACCAATTACTCCCCCCACAACACCGCGTGGATACTGTGGTAAAAACAAGCGATCTCCCGCGGTAATATGTGCTGGGTCTTCCAGACAGTTTGCTAACGCTAAGTTTTCTACAGTGCTATCTACCGCTAATGAAATCAAAAACAGTGTATCCCCTGGTTGCACCTCATATAACACCCAGCCTTGTGGTCTACCACAGTCTGCCTGAGCCGTTTCAAAAGCAGCAATTTGCATTTCATCAGTTGTGGGGGTGGGCATAATACCAAAATCAAGCGTTACAATAATATATGCCGTTGAGAGTGTCGCTGTACGGGTTGGTATAGGTGTGCGTGTTGGGCGCGTTGATGTTTCTGTCACAGGAACTAACGTCTCCGTTGGTGTTCTGGTTGGGATGCGAGTACGGGTTGGGCGGACTTGTCTGGTTGAAACAAGCGTTTCTGTTGGTGGCGCGACTGTATTGGTCATGGTATTGGTTGGTGTATCAGTTTCTGTTGGTTCAGATGTTGGCGTATTGCTAGGCATTTCAACCGTCACAGTTTCCTCTGATGATTGAGGACTTGGGCTATTTGTTGCACGGGAATCCACAACAGATGTTGGTTCTAACTCTGTGTCAGAAACAGACAACAATAAGCCAAAAGTCACGGCAAAAGCTAATAATCCAACAGTTGCAAGAGCAGCCAACCATTCACTTTTAATATCACGGGGCATCATGTATTTACCTTTGCCTCAATCGGTAATAAAAAGGCAAATTTACTACCAATATGTTCTTTTGTTTCTAGCCACAAGCGTCCACCTTGTGCCTCAATTAGAGCTTTTGCAATAGATAACCCTACCCCAGTATCTCCCAATCCCTGAATCAGTGGGTTTTCCGCTTTATATTTACGGGCAAATACTCGTTGTTCGTCGTCAGGGCTAATACCCCCACCTTGATCTTCAATAGAAACAAATAAGCAGTCCTGCTCTGTTTCACCATTTAACTTTGCCTGCTGTGTAAACGCCGTCAAAGTAATTTCTGCCCCAGGTGGAGAAACAAGATAAGCATTCGTCAATAATTGCCCTAGCGTTTGATGCAATGCGTCACGATCTACCGAAACAGGCGGGATGTCTTCCTGTAGTTTCAAGTTGATAACAATATCTTTTTCTCGTAATTGATTAGAGAAATGCGTAATAGTGTCTTCAATCATCGTTGTTACGTCAATCGGAGCAGGCTTAAACACATAACTGCCTGTGTCTAACTCGGTGAGTTTAATCAGATCATTCAGCATAGCTTCCAAGCGAGAGACATTTGTCTCAACACGCAGCAAAAATTTACGCTGCATTTCCCCTAAAATACCTGCTGACTCACTCAATAGCAGATCAACATATCCCATTATCGATGTCATAGGGGTACGGAATTCCTGTACAAGACTCAATAAGAGTTCGGAATCCTGTAGTTGATAACGCATAGAAGATTGTTGTGCTTCTAGCTCAGCAATACGTGCATCTTTCTGCTCAATTTGAGCTTGTAGGGCTTGTTTTTGTTCTGTCAAATCACGGATCATCGCGGTAAGTGATCCAACGCCAGAGTTACCAATCGCCTCAACACGAGACCGATCCCCATCAATCCGTGCTAACAATTGATCACGTTCTATTTCTGCCGCTTGTTTTTCAGCTAATAGCTGATCGCGTTCAGCACGCAATCGAGACAACTCTGCCTCTTCACTAGCACTACGGTTAGCACGCGCTTCTAATTCCTTCCAGCGGGCACGTAACACACTAAGTTTTTCTCTTAAATCATCATATTCACGTTGGATTTTATCCCGCTGTTTAAGAGCCACTTCGCGATCACCCGCAACCATTTTTAAGGTTTCTTCCAGTCGTTGAATACGTTCTGATCGTTCCGTTTCCTCACTAATAGCTTCAGCTAAACGCATTCGTTCTGCTAATAACTGCTCTCTTTCTCTCTTAAGATCAGCATTTTCTGCTTGCAAGAAAGCACGTTGTTCAGCAAGTTGGTTAAGCAGTTGCGCTAACCCACTAGTATCAGTTTCTATACCAGCTGTTTTTAATTGTTCCTGAATTTCTATCAGTTTTGTTTTGAACTGATCACGCTCTTTTTTCAATCGCAATTGGTCAGCAGTCAATCGTTCCAGAATACTCTGAATGTCTTCTGGGTTCATCACTGCACCGGAACTATTTCGTAATAACTCAAGCTCTGCTTGCATGGCATGATATTGTGCTTCAAGATCAGCTTTTTCACGCTTGAGGGATTCAATCATATCTTGATATAGCACTTCATCACTGGTATTAAATGCACCATGTAAGGCAGCTTCTGCTTCTTGCAGACGTTTCGCTAGTTCATCGCGCTCGTCTCGTAGACGTTTATTAGCATCATTCAAAGCTAGCATCTGCTGTGATGCGCTCAGAGCTTCTTGGCTATCACCTAAATCGGCAGCAACCCGTTGACGCTCCTTTTCCAGTTCAATTTTGAGAAGTGAAACTTGCTTGCTAAGTTCAGCAATTTGCTCACGAGCTAACTTCAAGCTAGCTTGCATTTCCTGACGTGCAGAAACCAACTGCTCGTTACTAACATCACGGGGTGAAACCCCGGTCACCATTGCTTCAATTGCTCGCTCTTCTGCAAGATATTGTGCATCAATAGCATCATAGCTAAGTGCTAATAAATTGCTGGCAATAACCGATACCCCTTTTAGAAGTTCCTCTTCTGCACGTGATAATTCCCGATTAGAGTATGGTAAAGCCACCAGCAGCACTGCAACAACTTCTTTTCCGCGTGAAAGGGGTTGAAAGTAAACCGGACCAATTTGTTCTATATCTAAGCGAGTGTATAAATCACGCAATTCATTTTCATTGCGAAATGGTAACAGCGGACGTTGTGCACGACGTTCAATACTATTCACCAGTGTTGGTTGATATTCCAGGTTAATTGCCATACCTGTAATTGAACGTTGCATAAATTTATCGTATGCAATTTCAACATCAACGTAATTAGCATCTTTTAGCCGCAAAATAGCTACTAAATCAACTTTTAATATATCCATCACTGCATGGATAATTCGATCTGCAATGTTATCAGCTGTTGCATTTTCTAAGATGATGCCTAAAGCACGCAGCAGTTGAACAGCCTCACGTTCGGCTGGTGAACTCGTTGGTTCTGAGCGTGGTTTAACAATCTCTACTGGGCGAGGAGCTGTACGTAACGCTTCAGTTTGCAGTGTCAATGTTTGAATAACAGAGCGATAAACTAATACAGGAACAAGGCACATTGCTGCGAACATCGCAAGGCGAATAATGCCCGCATCATGCCCAATAAGCTCCCCTTGAGAGATTTGAAACAAGGCATTACCAAAACCAATCAGAAGCAACAAATAAAAAATTATCTTCAGAGGCGTGTCAATAATACGTCTATAGTTTAATGCAATCAGGATAAAACCAAGCACACTTAATACAAAGCTAACAAACGTCCAGGTTACACCGGGAACACTCAAATTAAAATCGACTCGTCCCACTAACGTGTGCCAATGAATAATTGTCAATATATATCCAACCACAACAGCCACAGAAATACCAGAAATGAGCAAATTGACCGTAGACCGTGCATCCGGATCATCTGGCATAACAAATGCCCATCCTACAAACAGGATTGTGATAACGCCCACAAATCGCTCAAGGGGTGGCAATACTTCAGCAGCCTCAAAATCGCCAATGATCGTAAGAAGCGCACCAAATATCAGCCCTAACCATACAAACACGACAATCATAATACCAACAGCATATCGTTGAAGAATAGCTTGCTGTTTGCGATGCCCCAACGCCATAAACAAACTCGCCAAACTGAGCAAGATCATGGCAAAAAAATATAACAGCTCACCAGGTGGACGTACAAAAAGTGTTAACCAATCCAAAGCGTAACCTCCATGTTCACTGAAAAAATTATAGCATCAATCAGCCGTTGACGCTGGTCATACACTCCGCTAGACTCAGTTTATGATATTGCGTAAACTATCCTCAACCCTAGCACCCTGGCTATATCGCTTTCCCTGGCTAATTGCAATTCCCTATCGTATTTGGGCGTTTTTCCAGGCAAAGCACACTGTTGGTGCAGTAGGGGTTATTTTTAACCCAAACGGACAAGTTTTATTGGTCAAGCATGTATTTCATCCCAAATATCCTTGGGGACTACCTGGGGGCTGGGTAGGATTTAAAGAAAACCCATCAGAAACAGTCCGCAGGGAAATTGAAGAAGAGATCGGTTTAAATGTTATTCCAACCATAATCTTATTGGTGGATACACCACACGCCCGCCATCTGGATATAGCATATTTATGTGAACCCAGCAGTAACCTAGAAATCAAACAATTGAGCTTTGAATTGATTGATTATGGCTGGTTTGAGGTAACTGACTTACCTTGTCTGCTCCGTTTTCACTATGAAGCCATTCAAAAAGCTGTTGGCATGAGGTCTAACATATGAGCGCAAGACGACGTAGAAACCGCAGACGGCTACCATTACCTAGTTTGCGGCTTGTGTCTATTTTTATGTTATTAATCGCTGTTGGTATTTTATTGTTACAATTAGTCATCTTCACTCAGCAAGAAAGCCGCTTACCAGATAACATCATCGTGGCAGGAATTAATGTGAGCGGTATGACAGAAGCAGAAGCACGACTCGCTTGGGAACAAGCATACGCTCAACCTGTCATTTTATATTATGGAGATAGTCCCATTGTGCTAGAGCCTGCTCAGGTAGGTTTCCGCACGAATGTCCAAGTAATGTTAGCTGCTGCCAACAATATTACAGAATCACAAGGATATTTTTGGGTGAGATATATTAATTACTTACTTGGGCAGGATTTACAGCGTAACACCCGCGTCTTACCCCTTTCGGCTGATTATCAAGTGGGGTTACTGCGTCGCTTTCTAGAAGACATTGCCGCCCGATATGATAAACCACCCGGAGAAGCCTACTATGACATCCAAACACTGACCACTTTTTCAGGAGAACCAGGCTTTACATTGGATATTGAGCAAGCATTACAAGATGTCGATAACGCTTTGCGTGATCCGTATAATCGAATCGTTAATCTACCAATTGGGGGTACAACCGCTAACCGCCCTAGCATCCAAACATTGAAAGACCTAATCGTTGCCTATTTGGATAGTAAAGGGTTTATCTATGATGGACAAACAACCACCGCCGGAATATTCATCATGAACTTGCAGACAGGTGAAGAAGTTAATCTCTTAGGCGATGTTGCATTCAGTGCGGCAAGCACAACCAAAGTCGCTATTCTGATTGATTATTTCCGCTTTTTAGATAGTGAACCAAGCGATGATGAAAAATGGCTTTTAGCAAATTCCTTATTGTGCAGCGATAATGGATCATCTAATTTATTGATGGAAATTCTAGGAGGAGGAAATATTTTTAATGGCATCCTAAGCGTAACAAACACTGCACAACAAGCTGGTGCGGTCAATTCTTTTATCTCAGCACCATTTGCTGAACCTGGAAGAGAGTTAGGGTCTATCCAAGTACCACAAGGCAATCCTAATCCCAATTACAATACTGACCCAGACCCATTCAATCAAATGACGGCAGAAGATATCGGCACGCTTTATAACATGATGTATGATTGCGCAAATTACGGTTCTGGGTTGGCTGTTGCTTTTCCAGAAGGCACATTTACCCAGCGCGAATGTCGTCAGATGTTAGAACTCATGAGTGCCAATGATTTAGAGCGATTATTACAAGGTGGTATTCCCCCAGATGTGCGTATATCACATAAAAATGGTTGGTTAAATACGTCAGCAGTGGTTGGAGATGCTGGAATCGTCTATCCCCCCAATGGGCAAAACTATGTCATCGCTGTTTATTTGTGGAAAGATACAACAGCTGATGAAGCAACGCGGGTTGGTTTTGAAGAACTTTGGCCCCTGGTGGAAGATATTTCACGTGCAGCATGGAATTACTTTAGCCCGGAAGACGCTCTTCTCACCCGGCGCGATTTACCATTTACGGCGCGGGACTGTGAGCAAAACGGTTATCTACCACCATATGGACAGGTTGATTTAGATAACATCAATGGATGGCGTAATCCTTAACGAATGCGCTTTTCAAGCGTTAATTGATTGCGTTGTTCCGCATATTGATAGGTCACACGATCCATATATTTTTTAACAAAAAAAATACCCCATCCCCCACCCTCACGCTCTTCTAAAGCAGTGGTGGGGTTTGGCTCAGCACGTTCTAAAGGATTAAACGGTATTGCATCATCCAAAATTGTCACAGATAAACGATCTGGATATTGGCGACATACAAGATCAATGACAGGTTGTTGATCAGCATAATCCGCCTGACTATATCCATGTTCAATAATGTTCGTACAAATCTCTTCTATGGCAAGATAATATCGATGAATGGCATCATCATTCATGCCAGCAGCACGTGCCAGACGAGAAACAAACTCACAAGCTTCTTTCACTTTTTCCTGTAACGCGGGTATGCGTAAGCGGTGTTCCTGTATTGTCATGTTACTTTCTCAATAATTAAAAACTACCAACTGCCTCCTGTGCAGAGGAAAAAATCTGAAGGATAGTATCTAATCCTGCCATTTCAAATACTTCCATCACACGGTTCGATGGTTGTGCGATCCGTAAATCACCTGACGCGCGTTTTACCTTTTTGAGTGCAGCAACAATTTCCCGCAGTCCAGCACTACTCATATATTCAACACCACTTAAATCAGCTACGATATTGATATTACCCTCATCAATTGCTTGATTTAAAGCCTCTCCAAATTGGTTAGCCGTCATGCTATCAACCCGTCCACTGACCTCTATTAAAACAACTTCACCATCATGTTCAACATGAATATCCAACATAAAATATTTTCTCCTGCCTGAGACTCCAG
>RFHA01000255.1 GCA_003696565.1 Chloroflexota bacterium | reverse complement strand
TTTGATGGTACACATTTATATTCGCATCAAGACCCACGCCAAGGTGAGCATCCTGATTGGGGGACGTACATCTTTAATTACGGACGCAACGAAGTTGCCAATTTTTTGATTTCCAATGCGTTGTTTTGGTTGGGAAAATATCATATTGAGGGGCTACGGGTCGATGCTGTTTCATCCATGTTGTATCTAGACTTTGGGCGTAAGGCTGGCGAATGGATTCCAAATGAATATGGCGGCAATGAAAACCTAGAAGCCGTTGCCTTTCTAAAACGCTTTAATGAGGTTGTGCATGAACAATACCCCGGTGCTGTGACGATTGCAGAAGAATCAACCGCCTGGGCAATGGTCAGCCGCCCCACATATTTAGGCGGGCTAGGCTTTACACTCAAATGGAATATGGGGTGGATGCACGATACACTTTCTTATATTCAGGACGACCCGATTTATCGCCGTTATGCCCATAATAAATTGACCTTCTCATTAATGTATGCTTTTAGCGAAAATTTTGTGTTATCAATTTCCCACGATGAAGTCGTACATGGCAAAGGCTCATTGATGGGCAAAATTGCTGGAGATTGGTGGCAAAAATTTGCAACATTGCGCTTGCTTTGGGGCTATCAATACACACATCCCGGTAAAAAACTGAATTTTATGGGGCAGGAATTTGGGCAATGGAATGAGTGGAACTATGAGCAAAGCTTAGATTGGCATTTACTGAATTTTAGCACACATCAACAAGTGCAAGATTGGGTGCGTGATTTGAATACATTGTATCGTACTGAACCAGCGTTATATCAAGTTGATTTTGACCCAGCAGGGTTTGAGTGGATCGAAGCCAATGATGCGGATAACAGCGTGTTTAGTTATATCCGTTATGCCATCAACACGGATGAGTTTTTGCTTGTCGTGTGTAATTTTACCCCAGTGCCGCGTTATAACTATCGGGTCGGCGTGCCACAACCTGGGCATTATGATGAAGTCTTGAACAGTGACTCAGCGTTTTATGGTGGTAGCAATATCGGAAATGCTGGCGGGCTTCATACAGACCCAATCCCCTGGCACCAGCATCATCAAAGCCTCAACCTGACACTCCCACCCCTAGGGATCGTGATTTTTAAAAAGCGATAAGACTTAGAACCCTTGGTAAATCCATTGAGGAGACGAATCAGTTGTGACGATTAGCAGCAAAATAACGATCATACAAAGCCCAAACGCATATAGATTCTCACGAGAGAACAACCATTTCAAAAGATATTTCATCGAAATTATGTGGCGGAAACCACCTGCTTTAGCGGGTGGAGGAAGCCGCTTCTCCTTTCTGCTAAAATCGTAGAATGACTGACAGAATTAAAC
>RFHA01000254.1 GCA_003696565.1 Chloroflexota bacterium | reverse complement strand
GTTTAATTCTGTCAGTCATTCTACGATTTTAGCAGAAAGGAGAAGCGGCTTCCTCCACCCGCTAAAGCAGGTGGTTTCCGCCGCATAATTTCGATGAATTTGCCACCAGATACCGGCTGGATGGCTGAGATAGAGTTCTGAACAGTCGTCAGAACGCCACAAAACGACTAACAAATAGCAAATTCCATGTGTCGTATGGGTTCTTGCAATATAACCTATTCCTTAGTGTTGTCTTGCTTGAGCATTTCAATTTGAGCTTCAAGCTTACCTATTAATCTATTTAAGTCATTGATAACTGTTTGAAGCTCTGCGCGTTCTAGTTTAGCAGCTTCCCGTTCTTGGTTGCGGACTTCTTCAATCTGTTGTTTTAACTGTTCAATTTCATTATCGCGTTCCTTTAATATCCCCTCCAAAAACTCAATTCGTTGATGGAGCATCACCTTATCAGCAAAACCCTCGGCTGCGGTTTCCTGCATGACCAAAGCCGCAGAGGCTGGTAAATCTGTATAAAGATTCCCCTCTTCAAGAAAATCAGCGACATCTTGCCATGAATTATGCCGTGTTTTTGCTTTGGCAATTGTATTTAGCACATACAAGTCTTCTAATGTATATTCGCGCTGCTTGGCATGTTTATAGTCATTTCTACGTACAGCCATGTCAGATAGATAGGGCTGTAACTCCGTTTGATCAGTCCAATTTCTGATTGAACTTGCACTTACTCCAATTGCAAGTGCAACTTCTCCAGGTGTGTAAGTTTTCAATTTATAACTCCTGTAAACTTGACTTATATTTCTTATAAGTGTAACATGGATTTTAGCTTTATTCTTGTAGTGTAATTACGAAAGAAAAGCTGGTTTCAAGCAAATAGGCGAAAAAAGTCCTACTTTTATATAAACAACCATATATATAGACCGATTTTCATTCAATTTCTGTCCAAATTAGCCCAATTAGACTAAAACATGTCCACAAGAAAGAGACGCAAAATGATCCGATATAAACCAAATAAAACTCTGGTTCCACTC
>RFHA01000032.1 GCA_003696565.1 Chloroflexota bacterium | reverse complement strand
CATTTTGATGAGATCGTGGCGCGTGCAGCGCGTTTGGTGTGTGTGCGAGAGGAGTTCGCAGGACTTTGGGAGTCGGTGATGGGCCAAGCATGGACGGAAGCGTGCGGCGCAACCGATCCGCTTGAGCGCCAACGCCTACGTGATGAGATCGATGCGTGGGTGGCGCATTTATTCGGGCTAGACGTGTTGGCACTGGATCACATTTTGGGGAGTTTTCCGCTGGTCTTCACAGCGGATGAAGCTGGGGAAGCGAAGCGTTCTGCCCTGCTAGAAACCTTTGAGTCTCTCCGCTAGATGCTCTCATAAAATTCTGGGGCGATCCCCGCCCCTACGGCCTTATGGAACAATGGCGGCGCGTGATCAGCCCACAATCTATGTAGGGGAGGGTTGCCCGCTGACGAGCATACCCTCCCGTTTTGAGCATCCAAGCGCGGGGATCGGGTTGACTCCTTTAATCGCCGACAGTCGCACCAACCGTCACGAGGATTTTGCGCTCAGCGCGTAAGTGGCGCAATTGCCAATAGGCCAACATCGTGAGCATTGAGAGTATTCCACAGAACCACCAAAGCGAATCAGGGGTGCTGCTGTCAATGAAAACGCCTGCGATCAACATGCCGCTGGTGTGCGAAACCGCGCCAGCAAACTCATAAGCCGCCATATAACGCCCACGACTATCTTCTGGCGACAAGTTGGTGATGAAGGCCTGTGCGGTGGGAAAGTAGAGCATCTCGCCCAACGTGATGATCACCATCGCCACTGCAAAGAGCAAAAATCCACTGAAAATGCCATACATCACAAAGCCAATGCCAAAAAATCCACTGCCCAGCGCCATCGCCGCCAAAGGCGAGAGTTGGCGCGTGCGTTGCGTCACCCAATATTGCCCCACCACCACCATCAGCGCGTTCATGCTCAAAATATAGCTGTAATAAGCGGCGGGCATCTTCTCAATCTCGAACATGAAGTAGGGCAAGGTTTGATACATCTGCGAATAGATGATGTTGGTGAAGGTTGCCAACACAATGAATATCAGCAAGATTTGATCAGCCAAAACCACGCGATAGCTTTTGATCGTGCCAATGAAGCCGTAGTGTTTTTCTTGGCTTTTAACCTTAGACGTAGGCACAAAAGTCTCCGACAAATAGAGCGCCAACAAAAGCAATGTGATGCCGCTGGTCAAAGCATCTAAAATGAACAAGGCCAAAAACGATCGCGTTGCGATCAGTCCACCCAAGATGGGGCCAACCACAATAGCCATGTTCACGACAATGCGCATAATTGCAAAGCCACTAGTACGCTTCCCTTCGGGCAAAATATCCCCCACCATTGCGCCAACAGCAGGGCCCCCAAAGTTATTGAAAAAGCCCGCCAAGCCGGCAAACACGACCATCACGCCAATGTTGGGCGAAAAGCCAATGCCCAAACCCGCAAGCGCGCTCATGCCCAAGCCCACGAGCACAACTGGCTTGCGTCCTAACCGATCACTGATGTTGCCACCCATGATGCTCGCGATGAAGCCTAATGCGCCCATTAGCACAAAAATATAAGCGATCGTCGTCAGCTTCACGTCATATTGGTCGGCAATGAACACAGTGAAAAATGGAAACAGCATTGATCCGCCAACGCGATCAATGAAAGAACTGAACATCAGCACCCAAAATTGGCGCGGATATTCGCGATAGGTTTTTTGCCATTGCCTCAGGATATTTTGGCGCAGCATGAACAAACTCCCCCCATAGGTGGATCAAGATATAAAGCCATTCATTCAAAAGAGACATTCAGCAAGAAATTTTATAGGTGTATTTTTTTGATAATTTTTTAGAGCTGATGCTGCACCACAATTAAGTTTTTTCATTGTACCACAACCAAAAACAGTTGTAAAGAATTATCTATGGCTCATAAAAGACCAAACAGTAAATCCCTCAGCTAAACTTTTCATCAAATGCTTATGTAGCAAGGCCTTCTACTAATCTTATCTTCAACAAAATAGATTACCATCAAGGACGTTCTTATCATTGCAAGACTTACCATACAGAGGTATTGACTATGATCCGTACTCGCACGCGCAAAATTATAAGGGATATATGGGCACGCAAGTTGCGCACTGCGCTTGTTTCTATGAGTATTTTTATTGGCGTTTTAGGTGTGGTGACGTTGATCTCGGCGGGCGATTTGCTCATCACCAAACTAGAGCAAGACATCCAAGAAGACGAACTCGCCATGACGCGCTCGACCGTGCAATTGCCAAACTTGGCACTGGCGCAAAGCGTGGACAATGCCGCCGTGCTAGAACGCATCGCGCAATTGGAAGGCGTGACGGTGGTTGAAGGGCGCGCAGTCAATGAGGTGAATTATCGCAAGGCAGGCGCAGAGGATTTTGAGACGGGCGTTTTAGCGACAAATTTTGAACCCTTCTCAGAAAGCCAACTTGAGCCTGTGCGCTTGGTAGAAGGACGCTTCCCCCAAAACACCCCAGATACTGAGCGCATCGAGATCGCCATTGATCGGCGCTTTGCTGAGGCGCAAGATTTGGCAATTGGCGATGTGCTAGAGCTGCGCCTGTTGCGCTCCACCGAGCAACCATTGGGCGACGCGGTTGAAGTCCCCACCACGCGCGACGTGCCAGTCGTAGAAGCCGAAATTGTGGGCATTGCCTTTCAAGCCTATGGCTACCCCGCCGACTTAGGCAGTGGCGATCGCTTGATGTTCGCCACATTTGATGACAGCGCTTATGTCCTCAACAGCCGCGCGCTCACGCTGATCTATGCGCGCTACGAAACATTTGAACAAGCAGAAGCAGGACTCGCTGACTTTCGGGCAGCCATAGCAGAAACGCCCTACTTCGATCTGTTCACCCAAGCCGAAAATCCTGCCGAAAACGCGCAAATTGAGCAAACACGTGGCACGAATAACGCCCTCGTTGCATTGGCAATGATCGCGCTGGTGGTGTCGGGCTTCTTGGTGGTGAATGTGCTCACGGCCATCGTCAGCGAACAGCGTCGCCAAATAGGCGCAATGAAGGCAATAGGCGCAAATGGGCTTGACAATTTCTACATTTATGCGGGCATCGCCGTTGCGTATGGCGTGATCGGCGTGGTGCCGGGCGTGCTGCTCGGCATTCCAGCGGGATACGCGGCCGCTCAACAGCTCGCCGCACAAAACAACACCTTCATTGACGAGTTCAGCCTGTCGTGGCAAGCAGTGGTTGCGGGGGCGATCATTGGGTTGTTGGTG
>RFHA01000253.1 GCA_003696565.1 Chloroflexota bacterium | reverse complement strand
CCTGGGTTGCCCAAAACTGGAGTCCCAAATAGAGAAATGCCAGAGTTTTCATACGCAGCGGCAACTGTTGGACCAGGGTTACATTGCCCAGCCGTACCACCAACACACACGTTAACACTCGCGACATCATTGCTTGGATCAGTATCAGTCATCCCGGCAATCATCCCCGTGAGGCGTGCAGTGTTGGTTAGGGTTGTGCCGATTGTCCCTGCATCAACAGTAGCGACCACCTGGATAAACAGGTTAACACCTTGTGGGATGTTCAAACCCGTTCCGGCAAAATCACAGGTGATAAGTTTGCCACCAGCAACGGGCGTGATGGTTGATGGATTCGGGCAAGTATCGCTGACATAGGTTAACCCAGCGGGTAGCAAGTCCTCTATGACAGGTTCTTCCACAGGACCAGGACCGTTATTGTAGATTTCTATATCAAACGTGATGGTCTGACCTTCAATTGGAACATCATCATCCACGGATTTAATCACACCGCCATCGGTTTGTGTGGTACGCACAACCTGTACAACTTGTGGACGGTTGATTGGCTCACCATTGTGATGGTGCAGCAACAAGATTGATGGTAATGGATTTGGTAAACCAGTCACATCATAATCCACTGGAATCTGATAACCATCGAGGTCATCCCACAGCCCTGATCCTAAATAGGGTCCACCAAATATACTATTCAAATCGTTAAAGACATAGGCAGGTGTGGTGATGTCATATGAAATCCAGAATGGCGATGTATCCGGCAACCAGTCTGCGAAGGAGAAGCTAGAAAGTGCAAGGACATCAAACTGGAAGTCTGTGTTGGTTGCTGATAAACCAATATCTGCTGCACTCACAGGCATCACAATGACATTGTTGTTCATTACATATGTTTCAAGTGTTGCAGCAGAATAGTCATTGATAAATGAGGCAGTAAATGGCGTACCACTACCAAGTAACCAACTATCACCTGTCGCTAACCAAGATAGGAATGTGTCGGTAAAATCACCACCCCCTAAGAAACCATTTTCAAACGTGAAGGCGGTAAAGTCATAATTCCCGTCTTCATTGTTGTCAATGCCGATATCAAACCATGTTTCAAAACCTGACATTGTTGACCATTCGCCATAAGTCACAATGCCAAAGTAAATAGTGGTATTGTTAATAGCACAGCTGATATTTCCACCACATCCGAGAAGCGCGGCATAGAAATCACTTGTGATGCCGATGTATTGAATATCACCGCCAGCCAATCCACCGGGTTGACTCACGGGATGTTCGTAAACTAGTTCCATTGCATTGACTAACGATGTAACATCCGGGATAGCATAACCGCCGGTGTTCAGGTCAATACCGTTCAAGTTCAGCGCGCCTAAGCCAAAGTCTAATTGCCCGATATACATTGTGCTATCCGCTGCCATAGCAGAAGCCGGGCGGATTGTAGTATAGACCGGGACACGCAAGGTTGGAACAGAACCAGTTGGCGTTAGAACAACATAACCACCTTCCTCAAACATGCGATGACGTGGCAAGCTGCCAAATACACCTGGTTGTGTCGCTGATACTGTAGGATCAGGGGTGACACTGGTCATGTTGAGCTTATTAGCGGTCAATGTCACAGTGACGGTGACTGTGCCGCCTGCTGGGACGGTCACTTGTGCCGGGCTGACGGTGAACTGTACGCCGGGGGTGTCATTCATTTGTTGGAAGCTGATGTTATATGTTTGGGTGGTGCTTCCCTTGTTTTCAACCGTGATTGTTTCGGTTTGTGTATAGGTATCAACGACTTCAACAAAGCCAAATGATACGCTGACACGTTCCGGATGCGCTGAGTGATATGCAATAACCGGTGAAAGCGTTGCTGCGCGTACATCCACACGCCCTGCACCCACTCGGGTTAAACCATACTGATTACCCGTACCCGAAACGGGTCCTTCATAAACATCATGAGTGGCGGTATTCATCAAAACGGCTTTGATCTCTGTTGCATCCCAGCTTGGGTTCACTTGGCGAACTAAGGCTGCTGCACCTGCTACGTGAGGGGCTGCCATGGAAGTACCGCCAGATGTGTTTCCGCCGTTTCCTGTTCCAACATCTGTTGAAAAGACCGAATCACCTGGTGCCGCAATATCTGGTTTAAGGACGACTTCCCCAGTACCACCATTGATCCGTGGACCGCGTGATGAAAATCCAGATAGCGTATCACCAATTGGGGTGGATAATGACGCTTGCAATGAGTCATCAAAGCGGACGGTATATGCGCTCAAATTTGCTAACAAGTTCGCGCCATCCGCCGCCGTGATGGATACACACGGGATGCTTGATGGACCACCACTATAGGTACAGGCTAGGTTAATAAACGGGAAATTACCCGGGTCAGATGAAATCACGATCAACCCTGCTACGCCACCAGCATCGACTGCGTTGGTCATACGTGTGCCAGAACCACAACCAGATGGCGCGCTTGTCCAGTTGATGACACCAACTTCCCCGGCGAACCCTGCATAATCAGCTAAAGTACATCCCTGATTATTGCCAGTACCGCCCACAAGGCGCAAACTATATGGACCAAAAATGCCAGAGGCACCGCCTTGAGATGGATTGGCAGGGATAACTGCTGGATAGCTAGAATAAACACCTGCTGGTCCAGTTGTTAATTCTAACCCCATGTAGGTAGTATCATGCCGTACAGAGGCTACTGCAATTGACCACTCTGCAATATTGGGATCACCGTTGATGAAATACGTATCTCCTTCATTACCGGCAGCACCAACAACCACAATCCCATTTTGTGCTGCCAAATCAAACTGAGAAACAAGCACTTCTTGTGGTGTACCGTAGGCACCGCCATAGGAGTTGTTAATGACATCCAAGCGATCTGAAGGATTGCCATCGCCATTAGGGTCAATTGCAAAATCAATAGCTAAGGCTGCTGCTATAAATGAAACAGATGGTGAACAATCACCAATTTTCATTGCATATAATGTGGCTTCTGGCGCGACACCAGGACCAATATCCATCGTGCTGAGTGGGGTAGTGTTATCCCATGGTCCGGTATACGTATTCCCGCTGGAATCCACACCAAACCCTGCGGCTGTCCCTGCTACGTGTGAACCATGCCCATTACAATCAATTGGATCATCATCCCCAAATGGAAAAGTCCAAGCAGAGCCTAATGGTGAACCACCTGCACCAACCGGTGTCCCACTACTCCAGCCATCCCCGACGAAATCATACCCGCCAACAACCTTACTGCCGTCAAAGCCGATATCACTAATATCCGCTGAGCCACCACCAGGTGTAGCGGGGTCTTGGCTGTTATAGGTGGCAACTGAACCAGACCCGCCGAAATTGGCATGAGTATAATCAATCCCAGAATCGATAATCCCAATTCGTATGCCATTCCCGGTATATCCGGTGGCTTCCCATACTTGTTGCCCCCCAATAAATGGGACGGAGGTTGCGTTATCTAGGTAGCCAATTTGATCTGGCACAACATCAATCACACCGGGCAGATTGCGGATTTCTTCAATTTGGCTGGCATCCATAATAACGCTGATGGCGTTTGCGGTATAACGGATACTACTAACTGTTTGAATGCCGAAATTCGCGCGTAATGTGCTAGAAAGGGCGCGTTGTGCAGCGGAGATATTGGCAGCAGCAGTCGTTACTGTATTGGCAACGGATACGTTACGCAAATCGCTATTCGCTGGCACGCTACGCAGTGCTGGCTCACCTTCTAACAGGATCAATGCCCAAATTTCGCCTGATTCAGGAATGTTGCTGACAGGTAAGCGATCACGCACACTAGGGTCAAGGGCGACTTCCGGGGTGAACGAACGAGGTGCATCAAGTTCCCTGGAAGGTTGAGGACGGCTAGCTGGGGCGGCGTTCTCACTTAAACGGGCATTGGTCGCGTATAAATCATTAATTAAATTATCATTCTTGTCATCATCTTGCGCGGAAGTCGGCACAATCACCAATAGCAAGAGCGTGACAAACAACACAAAAGTTAATTTCCGATATTGTCTCATACTTCCCCTCATCGAGATATAGACTATTTAAACGATCATTATCGATATTAAGATGATTATTTGTTTCTCTTGTTACATAGGCATTCACTCCCCTAATCTCATTGGGCGGTCCCTTTGAATGGATAACACGCCTGGTAAAGTTGCGATAGTCTCTAACCATGATGCATCAACAGAGATAATTAACGCATTGGCGGAAAGAGTGATGCGTCCAATCAGAACCGCGTTATATGGCTCTGCGGTTAGAATGTCAATGAAGCCTTGTTGTTGTTGTTTGATGTTGATAACCTGCCGAGAGAAAGCCATACCACGTTGATGGTTTAAAGCAGGTGGCTCATCTAAGACCACAATCGCTGTAATAATCCCCTCATGATTGGGGAAAAACTCCGGGCGGCGTGGCTCAAGCGACATGATGGGGCGTAAGGGAGCTTCAGTTAGATTGAATCGCTGGGGCGTTCTTGCTCTAAAAGGTGTTGTTTGAGCATGTTGTGCATCTTCTTGTTTCATCACCACACTTCCTAACAAAGCCCATACGATTGTGCCCCCACAAATCAGTAATAGCCCTGTGTTCACCCAACGTGACATAATATTACGAAATTTCCTTTAAAGATAGGCTTTATTTCCTAAAGACAGCGGTAAGCATAACGTTTTTTTAACAACTTGCCAATATCATTGACATAATCTATTGGTTTTCTCTATACTATCTTTATGAATACACATCATATTTCCTACACCATGCGAATGTTTAGCGACCCCTTAAATAGGCGGTGGCTAGTTCAGCCTGGTTAGGATTGTTCTTGATTATTTATTGGTAACCCACCGCCTGTCATTCTACATAGCAGGCGGTTTTTGTTTTTGATAGGATTGTAGACTGTTTTGGATGGCTATATACCTGCAATTCAAGAAAGAAAAGGATAAAGCATGAGTAAATATATTCACGTGTCTGTGGCTTGGCCCTATGCCAATGGTGATTTGCATGTGGGGCATTTGGCGGGGGCATATCTACCGGCGGATATTTTCGCCCGTTATCATCGGCTAAAGGGAAACTATGTTTTGATGGTATCCGGTTCAGATACACATGGCACGCCAATTTCACTAGAAGCGGATAAACGTGGCGTGACTCCGCAAGCTATTTTTGAACGCTATCACGAGCGATTTATTAAAACACAACAAAAACTCGGCATCAGCTATGACTTATTTACCCATACAGATACCGAAAATCATCATCGGATTGCACAGGATTTCTTCCTGATGCTTAAGGAACGTGGCTATTTATATGTGGATTCACAAAAATTGCTTTATAGCGAACAGGAAAATCGCTTTTTGCCGGATCGCTATGTTGAAGGGACTTGCTACAACTGCGGCTATGATAGCGCACGTGGGGATCAATGTGACAATTGCGGTATCTTGATTGATGCAACCAAACTCATTGAGCCACGTAATCGTTCCAACCCAACTGATAAGCTTATCGTGCGAGAAAGCCAGCATTATTTTCTTGATTTAAGCAAAACAGCGCAAGATTTGCTCAACTATTTGGAGGCGCATCAGTCTCATTGGCGACCCAATGTCGTGAACTTTACGCGCAACCTCATTAAGCAAGGGATTGAAGAAGGGTTGCGCGGGCGTGCTTATACCCGTGACCTGGATTGGGGCGTGCCTGTTCCATTAGAAGGTTGGGAGGACAAACGGATTTACGTCTGGTTTGAGGCGGTTAATGGCTATTTTACCGCGAGTGTGGAATGGGCAAAGAACCAAGGCGAACCCGATGCCTGGAAACGTTGGTGGTATAACCCAGATGCCCAGATTTATAACTTCATCGGTAAGGATAACATTCCGTTTCATACAGTTATTTGGCCCGCGCAGTTGATCGGCTTAAGTGGTATTTATAATGAAGGGGACGATACTCCGCTCAGTTTGCCGTATGATGTACCCGCTAATGAGTTTATGAATATTGAAGGCAAGCAGTTTTCCAAAAGCCGCAACTGGGCAATTTGGGTGCCGGATATTCTCAGCCGTTATCAAGCGGATGCCTTACGTTTTTATGTGGCGCGTAGCTTCCCTGAAACACAAGACACAGATTTTACTTGGGAAGGCTTTCTCACCCGTGTGAATAATGAACTGGTTGCTGCCTGGGGGAATTTGGTTAACCGGATGCTCGGTTTTGCCTATAAACGGTTTGATGGGCATGTGCCAACGTTTGATACATTGACCGATGACGATCAGGAAATGATCGCCAAAGTAGAAGCTGGCTTTGATGAAGTCGGCAATTTATTAGAGCGGGTGCGCCTAAAAGAGGCGTTGGATCGTGCGTTAGAGTTAGTGCGCAACACCAACAGTTACCTAGATAAGCGCGAACCCTGGAAGACGATTAAGGTTGATCGGGCGGATGCTGCGCGCTCAGTTTATACAGTGTTGCGGGTGATCGATAGTCTTAAGACATTGCTTGCGCCATTTTTGCCATTTAGCTCACAAGAAGTGCATGAATATTTAGGCTATGATGGGCAGCTCTTTGGTGATTTAAACATCGTCACTTATGAAGAAGAAACCCGCAGTCATCAGGCATTAGTTTATGATGGCAGCAAGGCGATTGGGACATGGACCCCCAGCCAACTACCACCTGGGCAAGCCCTCCGTGAACCCAAGGCTTTATATACCAAATTAGACCCGGATATTGTGGAGGCAGAGCGGGCATATTTGGGGCAGCCCCGTGTGGAGCAAGAAATTTAAGCTTATTCTTCCCTGAACTATATCAAAATGCAATTGTGCCCAAGGGGTTAATCTTGGGCACAATGTTTATCATAGTGGGGTTATGGTATTTCACAGCCTGGGCAAGGTGGTTCTTCAATAGGTGGCTTGACTGGACAACCATGCGGCGAAGGACCTGGTGAGTATGGACACTGATCTGAAGAATTAGGAATACCATCGCCGTCACTATCAATCACCGGTGTGTTGGTCGGCGGCGGCACCGGTGTGTTAGTTGGTGGCGGCACCGGTGTGTTGGTTGGTGGCACCGGTGTGTTAGTTGGTGGCGGCACCGGTGTGTTGGTTGGTGGCACCGGTGTGTTAGTTGGCGGTGGTGGCGGTACCGGTGTGTTGGTTGGCACAGGCGTGTTGGTTGGACGTGGTATAGGCGTGTTAGTCGGTGGTGCTGGTGTGTTGGTCGGCGGTGGCACGGGCGTGTTGGTTGGCGGCAGAACCGGGCAGCCATTTGGTTGAACACCATACCCTTGATCTCCCTGATTTAAACAGGTGTCAGTTGAATCAGGTACGCCGTCACCGTCGCTATCCGGTGTTGTGTTGTTCTGATTATTATTCTGATTGTTCTGATTATTGGTTATTGTATTGGTGGCAGTGGCGGTAGGTGGAATTTGCGTCGGAATCGGGACAGGTGTGGCGGTTGCTTCCTCCGGCAGGTAATAATCCACACAGGTGGCGTTATTCTCACCAATTAAACTGGTGATGAGATCATGGTAGTGTGTGGCTTCTTGTGTTGTAATGGGGGTGAAGTCTCCCACTAAGGTGCGATTCGGCACATCGACCACGATGGATGACGCAGCGGGCAACTCAAATGATGTTTCCAAATCTAAGGATAACACGCAGTCGTTATCGTTACGGGTGTAGCAAGCAAAGCGCACTTGATCTTCTGCGATGTATCCAGCAGAAACACACGGCGACTGCGAAACAAGCCGGATATTTAAGTCTTGCAGGAGCTGAATTTCTACCCCGCCAGCGGCATATTGCCCAACATCAACGAGCAGGTCACCACCGGGAGCAAGCATCATACGAATGGCTGCCCGGGCATTACTTACGCTATCTAACATGACTTGGGTATTCGGTTGCATATAAACATATGCCGGGCGCGGAATGGCATCTCCGCCATCAATGGCAATATAGCTTGCCGTGTTCCGGATGATTTCATCCCCTTCTAACACTTCATCCGGTTGGCTACCAAACGCTGTGTAATGAAACCCGACTGCATCATCATTAACAGCGAAGGGGCGTAGTGTTGCCGTTGGTGGTAGCGGGGTAGGGGTATTGGTCGGTGTTTCGGTTGGTAAGTCGGTTGGTGTTTCAGTTGGTAAATCAGTGGGTGTGGGTTCCTCTGTGATCTCCTCTGTAACGTCAACGGCTGCCAAAGCAGGGGTATCTTCACCGCTGCCACTGCTGAATAGAATCACCATAAACACCAAAATCAACAACGCAGCTGCGCTTGCAGCGGCACCCATCCACCATGATGGACGTTGCGTTTTTACTTTTTTGCTCTCTTGAGTGGGTAACACTGTGAAAGCTGGGGTTCTGGCATAAGGATGGCTGCTTAATACAGCATTGGCATGAACACCTAACGCAGACCAAGTAAACGCCTGAGCAAACGCCATCACATTTGGATACCGTTGCTGAGGGTCTTTTGCCAGGGCACGCCCGATGATGTCGCTCATGGCAGGAGTCAATTTGCGGTTAATTTCATGCGCAGGGGTTGGTGTTTCTTCCAGATGTTGATACATCAGTTCATGGGCTTCCTGCGCCTCAAACGGAAAACGCCCCGTGACTAATCGATAAACCATCACACCCACAGCATATTGATCGGTGGCGGGTCCAACACCACTACCACGCCATTGCTCTGGCGGCATATAATGATGTGTCCCGATTCGCATTCCGGTATGTGTAAGCGCGGAAGTGGCATTTTGCACATGTGCAATCCCAAAATCCACTAGCTTAACCATACCATGCTGATCAAACATGATGTTCTCTGGCTTGATGTCTCGGTGAACTACGCCTTTGGTGTGGGCATAATCCAACGCGGCGGCTAATGGTAACAACAAGTTAACGACTTCTTCTAACGTGATCGGCTCTTGCAAGCGTGCTGCAAGTGTTCCCCCACGTAAAAGCTGCATCACCACATAGTTTTTCCCAAAATCATAGACTTGGATGATGTTGGGATGGTCTAATTCTGCTGCGACGTGAGTTTCACGACGAAACCGCTCAACAAAATGTGGATTGTCTGCAAGTTCTGGGGAGATAACTTTAATAGCAACTTCACGGTGCAAACTGACTTGATATGCCAGGTAGACCGCGCTCATCCCCCCTTTGCCGATGAGTTTATCTAAACGATATTTATTGTCTAAAATTGTTCCAGCTAAGTTAGTGTAATGCATATATCAATCGCCAAATAATAATTACGCTCTTAAAATTTACCGAATTTTATAAAGAACGTAAATAAACTTTGGCGACAATACGCTAGGAAATGAGTCCTAATAAGTGCCCCGCAGACGCAGAGTGAGGATGGTGTTGCTAGGGCGGGGATTATCCCTTGGCAACACCACAAGAGTAGCAGAGTATAAGCTCCTTAAGAGGTGTGGGGTTTTAGTCGTTATACATCGGTTTGCCAAATTCTTCCGCAAAGACAACCTCATTGAGTGGCATCCGTGTTAGCTTTTTTGGGAAGGGAACAGCCAGATAGCCCAATGCAACATGAGCGGCGGTGGCATAATCATCGGGGATGTTGAGCAATTCCTTAACTTTGGGTTCTTCATGGCATAGCAAGGTGGTCAGTGTGCCGCCTAAGCCTTCATTTCGTGCCGCCAGCAACAAGTTCTGCACCGCTGGATACACCGATGCCCCATATACAATTGGATCACGATCCAATTCTAAATCTGTGGGGTGAATGTCTTCCATATGGGCGCAGACAACCACAATCACAGGG
>RFHA01000252.1 GCA_003696565.1 Chloroflexota bacterium | reverse complement strand
GCTGGTGTTGTGCTTAAGAGAAATTGCGGATGGAATTGAGGAATCCACCGTCGCCTGGGAAAAACGTGATTACTGGATTAAAGCAGAGGAATTCCGTCGTCGGTGGAACTGGACGCATGAAATTGCCTCTGAATTAGAGGCTCTTATCCGTACCGAACAGTGGGATGACATCGCTCCGATTATGTTAAAACTTATCCCGTATTTTAAAGATATCAAAGTGACACGCTTTACCCGTAATGCTTCAATATGGCAACATGCCTATGACCAGTTAATCAATGAGGGGAATTAACCAATTATTCACCTTAAAATCTCACAGTAGCGAACAACTCTTAACCCTTTGTGTTTTAGCGGATGCTCTTTAAGACAGAAAATTATTAGCACGTTTTTTGAGGGCGTGGGGATGAATGACACACGCTGTTTTAATTTTCAAGCGGCATTCGTTAAAATCATGTAAGTTATACAGAACACATTTATCATCTTGGCACAGGATAGAGATGCATGCCAGCACCCTATGAGAAATATCTGAAAGAGATCATGATTGACACGGAGACCTTGCATCAGCGTGTGGCAGAACTTGGTGCGGTCATTTCCAGTGATTATGCTGATTGTGATGCGTTGTTGCTGATTTGTATTTTAAAAGGGGGGGTGATGTTTTTGACTGATTTAACCCGACACATCACCGTCCCACATGAAATTGATTTTATGGCGGTTTCTAGTTATGGCAAAGGTGCGCGTTCAACAACAAAAAATGTCCGCATTGTTATGGATTTATCCATCAGTTTAGCGGGAAAACATGTGTTGATCGTGGAAGACATCATCGACAGCGGTTATACCTTAGACTTTGTCATGCGTATGTTGCAATCGCGTCAACCAGCTAGCCTGAGGCTGTGTACCTTGCTGAATAAGCAATCGCGTAGAGAAGTCCAAATTCCAATACATTATGTCGGTTTTGAAATCGAGGATAAATTTGTATTTGGTTATGGTTTAGATTTAGATGAAAAATTCCGTAATGTGCCATTTATTGGTGTGGTGGATTTAGACGCATTGAAGGCAGATTCATGACTGCGCTAGCCCCTAAAACCCCACAACGTCCGCTTATCTGGACGGATACAGTGTTGGATTTACAGGATTTATTGCGTGAGGCAGCGCAACCGATTTATATTGTTGGGGGTGCTGTGCGGGATGCTTATTTGCACCGTCCGCTGCATGATCTGGATTTAGCGGTGCCGTGCGATGCCATCAAGTTAGGTCGGCAGATTGCTAATGCGTGGCACGGTGATGTTTATGTGCTGGATGATGAGCGGGATGTTGCGCGCGTGTTGTTAGATCGTCCTGATGGGCGGTTTGTTGTTGATATTGCCCGTTACCGAGGGGATGAGCTATTAGCGGATTTGATGGATCGCGATTTTACAATCAATGCCATGGCGGTTGACCTTAAGGGAGACCTAACGCATTTGATTGATCCATTAGGTGGCGAACAAGATTTGATTGATCGCACGTTACGCCAGTGCCATGCTCAAGCGATTGATGATGACCCAATTCGTGCTTTGAGGGCTGTTCGGCAAAGTGTACAACTGGGCACACGTATTGAACCAGAGACTTTACAGGCTATCCGTGAAGGTGCGTATCGCATTTTAGATGTATCTGCTGAGCGTGTGCGTGATGAATTTTGGAAAATATTATCCCTGCCCAAAGCGCATACTGCCCTGCAAATTGCCGAGGCGATTGGGGTGTTGAACATCTTCCTGCCGGATATTACCCCCTTAAAAGGATTAACACTCCCGAAGCCACATGTATTTGATGGGTGGCGGCACACCTTAATGACAATTGAAAAATTGCGCGGTGTTTTACAGACGATTAGCCCACAACGAACAGATTTAACCGCTGCCGTGTTTGATTTGGGGATGATTGTGATGACGTTGGATCGTTATCGGCGTGAGCTTCAAGCCCATATTGCTCAACATTGGGCGGATGAGCGTACTCATGATGCCCTGCTGAACTTTGGCGCATTGATGCACTATACCGGCATGCCAAATGAAACTGCTGCTGGGCGTTTGACTCAAGCGCGTGCCGGCGATTTACGGTTGAGCAACGACGAAAAACGGCGGATTACAACGGTTGTCTCACATTTTCGGGATGTATTCCATGTGCCGTTAGATGATTTACACATGCATCGTTTTTGGCGGGCGCATCAGGCGGCGGGTGTTGACCTTTGTCTTTTGGCGATGGCAAATTACTTGGCGACGCATGGGCACGAACTCAATCAAGATTCATGGATTGCATTATTAGAACGAATAGGGATATTGTTAGAAGCCTATTATCGACGTTATGATCAGATTGTGGAACCGACACCATTGATTAATGGGGATGATCTGATACACGAATTAGGGATGCAGCCAGGCAAGCAGATTGGTGATCTACTCACATATCTGCGAGAAGGGCAGGTAATTGGCGAAATTACCACCCGTGAGGATGCATTAAATGCAGCGCGGCAGTGGTTGCAGCATTAGATCACAAAAAAGTGTCGTGTGGGGATAAACTCGCAGGCGGGTGTTGACTGGATCATGAATGGGGGCGTGGCATGCCAGGGGATAAATCCCCTGAGCAACATTTAGATACTATCCAATTCTGCTAACCGCAGACTGGCATCTTCTTCTGGCACTTCAAATTCATGTGTCATTGCTAACGGGTTGCGTGCACTCCCTGGCAAGCTATTGACCATTTCACGCGGCATAATTAGCATGCGTGCAAATGCTTTGATGTTTTCTTCGTCTTTGCGCAAGATATCTAATAAACCCCGTGCTTTTCCCCAAGGACTTGTGGCAACATGGCGAGCAAGAAGCCGTGCTAATGACATACGTGGCGAATATTGATCCCGAATGCTCAAAAACGTCCCGGAAATTTGATTGACATCGACGGTTTCCCACATGTTATTTTTAGGATCACGCAGCATTGTTTCAATTGGGACTGGTGGGGCATAAATTTCAAAGGTTTTGATTAATTCTTCAGCTATCTGTTCAAGACGCTCTAAATCACCCATTATCCTTTTCCTGTGGTGTAGACTTTATTTGCAGGAATAATAACATAGTTTTGCCATATTGCCGCTGATCCGTTAGTTCCAGGTTAGAAAGTGAGAGTGGCTCATATTCTGATGGGTCAATTTGTACGATCACTTCCTCCCCAATCCACTGTGGTTTATGATCCAATAGTTGTAAAGTTTGTAACCATAAGCCTTGATATTGCGGTGGGGCGACATATAAAAAATCATAAGGGTGGGGTGTGCCGCTTAGAACTTTAAGCACATCGGCGCGGCGAACAGTGGCACGATCTGCTAACCGTGTTATCGCCAAGTTTTGATGAATCGTTTTGATAGCGTATTGATCCATATCTGTAAACAGGGCGTGTTTTGCCCCGCGGCTAAGTGCTTCAATACCAACAGCACCGGTTCCAGCAAAACAATCAAAAATGGTTGCATCAATAATCCGCCGTCCAATGATACTGAATAACGCTTCTTTGACTCGATCCATAATCGGACGTGTCGTATTCCCTGGAACAAGTTTTAATCTGCGCCCTTTTGCGCTACCAGCAATAACTCGATGCGACATTGTTTTGTCCTTAACTCATGACTTCCACAGCTTCACGTACTGCCCATAAATTTGACCAGGGTGCGGTGACCGGTACAACATCATTTGCTCCAAGAATAAGACGACGGTGAGCAAACTCTTGCTGTATCTGGCGTGCTATTGTTTTAATCACTGTTGGCGTGCCTAAATTAAGATGTGCTTCTGCTTCTACGCCGAGGCAAAACGCGCCACTGAATTTAGCGCGGGCTGTCGTTAAATCTGGATTTTTGGCGCAGGTATCCCAATGGATCACTGGTAACGGGTATGTTATGGCTAAATCAAACATCGGGGCAAGCCTGCCAACGTGTAAAATATTAAGCCACCAACGATCGGGGCAGCTTTCTAACACTTTTCGATCATACGGGACACCAAATGCCTGATATTCTGCCTCAGACATGGTGACAAAATCCGCCTCAGACATGACATAATAAATGCCAACTATCCCCACTCGCCGCAGAGAGTCGATTAAGCGCATGGTGTTTTCTGTAATGGCATTCATCCCTGTACGAAAGCGATCCTCTTCTGTGCGCATATGACGGAGCATTAAGTCATGACCGGCGAGCATTGCTGCTTGTGTCAGTGGGCTATAAACTGTGGCAATCACTGGCGTGTCATCAGTCGTAATTAATTGCAGGGTTTCTAGCATTTTACCGGTTTCTCCCCGCAAAGGATCAATCGGACGGAGATCTGTCCAGTGTAAGGAGCGAGTTATCATGTGGCGGATGATTTCTCGGCGACCAGAGGGATGTCCTTGCCATTCAGTTTGAACACCAAATCCTGCCACACTGACGGTTGGCGCAGGGGTTAAATTGATGAAGTCCCAATCATATTGCTGTTGGTATGCTTGTATTGCCCTAGCGAAATCTGCCGCCCGCAGATCATCGCCAGGGAAATAACGCCACAAGGCGACAGGGGTTCGGTCTGTCGCCTCGCCGAGTAATGTTTTTTCTAGGCGTGCTTGCTTAGAAGTCATGAATGCGACTTAAACAATCCTTGCCCCCGGGGAAACCGTCACACCAAGTTCAGCCAGGCGTTGGCTCAACATCCGAATCAACATCATATAACGGTCATCTTCAATTGACTTTAAGTTGTTGACAACACCTAACTTGCTATCTGCACTTGTTTCTGCCCGGAGCTGTTCCAAATGATCTTGTGCTAAATCATATGCTTGCTGAAAAGCTTCAATAGCGCGTTGTTTGTTACCAAGTGCGCGTTGTGCTAAACCTAATCCATAATAAGCATCAACATTTTGTGGACTATTTTGAATGATTCGGTCAAATGTGCTAACTGCCTGATCCACCTGACCAGAGCGTAAGTTTGCCCATGCTTGACCTAATTCTGGGTTTATAATTTTCGGCATAATATAACCTCACTCGTTTATTCGTAAGTGACGCTGTATTTTAACTGATAGTAGGCAATAAGTAAAACACTGGGTTGTGATTCCAACACGATTTGAGCTATAGTTAATTAGGGGTTGCATCATCACTTTGCTTTGGAATGGGATTATCTTGTTAGAAGTTTTGAGTCGTTATTTCACTAAAAACTTCCGGCTTTTGGCTTAGTTTACGGAGTTTGGAAATCAGTATGTCCGAAAATAATGTGGCAACCCTACAAGCTTTGTTACAATTCGCACTCCCGTTGGGTACAACACTCGTCGCCGGTTCGCCAGAAACGAGTATCACCTGGGCGGTGACAATCCGCGCTCAACCCCCAGCTTTTCCAGATATTTCTGGCGGTGAGTTAGCTCTGATTTCGATGGATGTGCTGCGTAGTTATGATAATCGTATCACCCTAGCTGATGTCGCTGGTAGGCTGGCTGAAGTTGGTGTTCGTGCTATTGCCGTGCGTGAGCATATCCCACAAGATGCCATTGATTTGGCAAATCAGCATGGCATTTGCTTGTTGATGCTGCCAGATGACAGCAGTTTAACAGGTGTGGAGCGGGCAATTAACAAGTTGATCGTCAACCAATCTGCACAATTAACCCAACGAGCGATGGAAGTGCAACGCAAGCTTGCCGCATTAGTGGCAGAAAACCGTGATCTTAACAGTTTGTTAGCCATTATAGCCCGCGCTACGGCTAAGCCGGTTGTCGTGCATGATGATGCAGGCGTGTTGATGTCCCAGGTGTATCCGAATGTGTCTCGTAGTCACAGTGGGCGCGCCTTGCTTCAAAGTGTGCCATACAGTGCATTTCAAAATTGGCTTAAGCGGGATGCGCCCCGTATACAAGGGATGATTGTCGAAAGCCCAATTGGACACACGACTGTGCTACAGGTGGAAAAGCGCGTGGCAGGGTATCTTTCTTTGGTGGATACAACCGAGACTCTGAATGAATTTGAAGAGTTGGTGCTGACATATGGCGCGGATGTTTGTTCAATTGAATTGGCTAAAAGTCGTGCGATCTCCGCAGCGGTTGAGCAAGCACGTGGCGATTGGGTGCAAATGTGGCTGAGTGGCACACCCGCAGATGATGATTTGCTGATTACACGGGCAGCACAAGCCGGTTTTGATATTGAAACGCGATTTGTCACAGTGGTTTACCGGGCAACGACACAAGCAGGCTCGTCATTACCACTTGAATCACTGATTTCGCTTGTGCGTGATGATATGCATCGGCGGCAATATAATGGCGCAGTTGGGCAATATGTTGACGTGATTGTTGCCTTGTATCCTATCACGGATGAATCAAGCTTGGCACGCTTACGGATGATTGTGGAGGAGACACGTCAACAATTAGCTTCTCGTACACCAAGCGGTGTTGTTACAGCTGGGATCAGCCGCCCATGTGATAGCCTGAGTCAGCTCAGAGAAAGCTATCGTGAAGCCAAAGATGCCATCAGTATTTCTGGTGAACTTGGTGAGCGTGAAGGCTCAACCTATTATGGTGATCTCAAACTCTATCAACTTTTGCTTGGCTTAAAAGAAAAGAACCTCAAACAGCTTAGACGGTTCTATGATGAATCATTGCGCCCATTGGTAGAGCATGACGAGCGCAAACAAGGAGACTTAATCCGTACGTTAAATGGCTTTTTTGAGGCGAATGGTAACCTGGCAAAGGCAGCGGTTGATTTAGATGTTCATCGTAACACGTTAGTTTATCGTTTAGAGCGTATTAGTGAGCTTACCGGTTTAGATTTAAACGATGCGGATAATCGTTTGATCTTACATTTGGCGTTGAAGATTCAGCGTGTTTTGGCGACATTGCCTAGTGAAGATTATATACCGGAGTGGGTTTAGTTAGGTCTTTCGGATGATTTCCACATGGTGGCGGTATGATTTTATATAATTAATTTCTGAAGATACGTGTTTTATTGCACATTTAAACGTACAGGTAACACCAATCGCTCGCCAATAAATTCTCCACTAGAACTAAAGAAGTTCACTTTGCTTTCTGGTGGGCAGGTTGGGTTGCAATATGTTAGAATGACCGCAATTCGGTAGTCTCCTGGTGGGATTGTCGCGGTCGAAATACGGTGCGGGTCTAGCACATATTCGCCTGTTATCCAACGACGGGTTGGATACCCCCCAGGATAACGCGCTGAGGTAATTCGCCAGCGTGGGCTGGTCTGTGGTGCATCGGCATCGACCAAATAAACTTGAACACGATAGTTTTGCAACAAGCGGCGGGAAGCCCGCCATGCCAATGTCACCATCACATCATCCCCAACATGATAATCCGCACCAGAATGAACCTGAAACGCTAACATCTCCATGCCAACATCTGTCCTTGCGCGCACCCCAATATAGCCATCTAACCCCGCGCCGGAACGTGGATACAGTGTATATGGTGCACCAGGCACAACAAACAATAAAATCACCAAGCCAAAACCAGCACAAATCAAACCAAGTAAGCGTGCATCTTCTACCAATAACAACTGAACATCATCATAAAACACCCGTGTTTCATCTCGTAATAATCGAATAACTGTAAATAACAAAATCAATAGTAGTGAAGTGAGTGAAATAAACCGCGCTAAATCACGCTGGGGGGTGGAGCCATAGTTGATTTCTAAGTTTGCATTGGTGGTGGCTTCTGGGATTGTCACAACCATCAAACCGGTTTGTGGGTCTGGGTCTAGGCTGACTTGACGATTGTTAAGCGTGGCATACCATCCTGGTGCATAGGCACGCAATACGTCAAAACGTGTTAAAGAACGTGTGCTCACTTGATAACGGTCAGAATGTGTGCGGCTAAACAATAAGTTCGCTTGTCGGTCACCTGTTAAGCGTGCGGGTGGAATACGAATAACCTGCCCTGTTTGATACCCAGTTATCAAGGTGGTGCTGGGCGTAATTGGTTCATTTAATGTTAGTGGCAAATCTGCACCGGGGGGGAGTGCTGCCACGCCCAACCCTTCGATTTCATAATTAATTTGGGTGGCTGGGTCTAATGTGTCTAAATCTGCTTCCCACCGGGGGGATAACCAAGCCGGAAAAGATAAGGCAAGAATGCCTAATAGTAACAATGGGAGTATGACACGGTGCTGTGTTTTTAGTAATTGTTCACATAAACTCAGTGCTGCGCTACCGCCAACGGATAGGCAAAACACTGCGCCACCCATCACCCAGATTTGTTGCGTCCACAAACAGATCAACAGTAAAACCACCCCGATAAATAAAAAAACACCCTGTTTCCATCGGCGTAGTTGATAAACTGCTAGTGCTGCCAAGAGGCTGAAGCTGATTCCTAAGTAGCCCAATGTGATTTGTGGATGATTGATTTGGGCATTTAAGTCAATTCGCCTTAATGGCGCAAATAACCCGCTAAGTGTGATGGATGCCGGCAATGGTTCATAGGCTGGTGGTTGCCAGCGTACAAGCCCGTGTTCTAACCAGGCTGGCAACCAATAAATTGATGCCAGCCCCACGCCACACAACATCGCCATACTTAATAGGATATATCTTCCACGATTCGCTGGTGTAATACACATCAATATGATTGCCAGTCCGCCGGTTAAGATTGCAAATGGTATATCTGTTAGTATCAGGGCTGCAAATAATCCTGCTAGCCAAATAGCATCCATAGAATGATTTAACAGCAAGACACGGTTAGCAGCCCATAACACTGCCGGTAATAACGCTAATGCCATTATATCCGGTAAATCGCCAATGACGTGCGGCACAGTCAAGCCGACGTATGGGCTATACACATAAAGCAGGGCGGCGATAACGCCTGCACCGGCACCAGCCCAGCGCATTACAAACACATAGGTCATCACGCCTGCTGTAATGAGGGAAAGCGCATAAACCATCCGTACAGCTAACAGGGTGTCATCAAAAAAGAGTAAATCCAATGCAGCAGCTGTATAAGGTGCCCCGGGGGGATAATAATTGGGGATGGGTGCGCCATAGCCATAAACTGCGGGCGCGCTCCAACGGGGATAGATCACCCCCTCGCGCAGCGACTCACGATAGTTATAAGCCATGTAAGCGTAATTTTGTGTTGCGTTGTTATGCGGCAAGCCTTCTTGTAGGAAAAACGCCCAAGCAAGCAGCAGGCTGAAAAACATCACAACTAATACGCCCCAATCCACGCTGCGGCGTGCTTGTTTCATCCATAGTGGTAAATCGGCTTCTATTAATGTGATGTCTAGGTTTTGTGGTTTCATCATTTTAACTAATTTAACCAATATTCACGATCTTCACCACACGATGATTAACAATTATTTGTAATAACGCTTGATTATGTGATAATGTAACATGATATTAAGTTGATAACTGTTAAAAAACATGCGTAACTTTTATGTTCTATGGTTAGGACAAACTGTCTCATTGATTGGTTCCCGTGTGACAACGTTTGCCTTAATGTTGTGGTTATGGGATGTCACTAATCAAGCGGCTCCGTTAGCTATCATCACGTTTATTAATTTGATTGCACCGCTGAGTGCCTCTATTGTTGCTGGTGTGATTGTTGATCGTTTTACCCGTAAATGGTTGATGCTCTGTGCAGATATGATTGCCGGCTTGACCACGCTCATTTTGATGTGGCTGAGCGTGAACGAACAACTAATGATCTGGCATGTGTATGTTGTTGTGAGTATCAATAGTTTTGTTGGATATTTTCAATCGCTTTCATTTTCGACCTCGATCAGTTTGATTGTACCGAAAAATCGTTATAACCGCGCCAATGCCATGAATAGCTATCTTGGATATTATAGCGCGTCTATTATTTCACCGGGGATTGCCGCTGTACTTTATACACAATTTGGACTAGAGGCGGTTTTTTTGTTGGATATGTTAACGTTTTTATTTGCATTGGTGATGTTACTTTTTATCCATATTCCCCAGCCAGCAAGCACACCATCATCGGAAACATGGCGGGGAAAAATCACATTTGGTTGGCGATATATCCGCGCAAAACCACATTTATGGTTGTTGCTGGTTGTGGTGTCATTGATCGGCATTTGTAGTACTGCTGCTGGTGCGATCTATGCGCCGATGATTTTGGCACAATCTGATTCAGATACATATGCATTTTTGCAGGTGTTTGTGGGGGTAGGTGGGGTATTCAGTGCGGCACTGCTGAGCTTATGGCGTGGACCCAATAACCTCATCAAAGGGGTGTTTGTTGGGTATATGTTGATGGGTGTGTTTAACATGGGGTTAGCTTTGGGGCAAACGTTGTGGATATGGTTACCATTTGCGGTTTTAGCCGGTATGACGGGACCGATCCCTGGCACGTATCTTCAAACATTATGGATGAAACACACTGAGCCAGAAGTTCAAGGGCGGGTTTTTGCCACAAATTACCTCTTTTCTGGCACATTAATGGGAATTGCCTCTTTAGGTGTGGGATTCTTGGCGGATTACGTGTTTATTCCATTGATGCGCAAGGACACGCCGTTAAATAATGTGTTTGGCAAGGGGGACGGCGCGGGATTATCGCTATTATATTTTATGTTGGTATTTACGTTGCTATTGGTGGCATATGTGGCACTGAGGCTGAAGCAATTTGACCGGTTACAAACTGTTGATTGACCTGTTTAGCAGTGATATGCTTTTATTGCGGTAACGTCATGACTGTTTGGGTGATCTTTTTGGAGCAATCTATTTGATGAATATTCGGCAAGCAACTCAAGCTGATCTGCCGGGGATTCGGCATTTGTGGCAAGAACATATCACCATCCTCAGCCAAGCGGATGCACGTTTTAAGCCCTTATTACAAACGACGGCTGAGTGGGAAGCGCGTCTGCTTGAGAGAATTGAGCATGTTTATATTTGTGAAAAAGATGGTAAGATCATCGGGTATCTTGCGGGTGATGCTACAGAGACACTTGCTACGATTGACGAGATCGCTTTAGATGCACATACCTATCATAGTGGTTTGGGGCGGGCTTTAGTCAATGCTTGGTATCGCGCACACCCCAATTTACCTTTACGTGTGCATGTCCCGCGTTATCACGCTGTTGAACAGGCTTTTTGGCGGGCATTAGGGGCAAAGGAAGTTCATACTTGGCAAACACCACCGGAAAAAATTTGGATGATTTTATCGTCCGACCAGCGGTAAAAGCTGATGCTTTTGCTATCGGTCGTTTATGGGAAAAACTCGTTGCATATCACCATGAATTAGACCCTAACTTACCTCAGGCATCACAAGATGGCAGCGCATTTTATTGTCAACATATCCAGGCTCAACTTGAAAATCCTTATTCCCATGTCTTGGTTGCGGAGTATGATCAACAAGTTATTGGGTATGTCTTTGGGGTGATTATACACGAAATGCCGGAGATGTTTCTGCAAGACCCTGGTGGTTTCTTGGCTGATATTTTTATTGAGGAACAATATCGCGGTTATGGAATTGGGCGGCAACTCGTATTAGCATTGCAAGACTGGTTTAAATCACGCGGGGTGAGTCATATGGAGTGGTATGTTGCCACGCAGAACATCGCTGCTAGGGCGTTTTGGCAAGTGATTGGTGGAGATGAAGTTATGATCCGAATGCAGGTGAGACTATGACTGAATTACTTTATCAAACAGATGCTTATCTTAAAGAATTTACTGCCCAAGTTGTTGGGGTGGATACTGAACAACATGGTGTTTATTTAGATCGTACAGCCTTTTATCCTGGTGGGGGCGGTCAACCAGCAGATTATGGTCAACTGATTGCAGAAGATGGCACGGTTTATCAGGTCATTAAAGGTGGGCGTGGTAATTTGCACATTCTCAACGGGGAAGCGTTGCCCGCTGTTGGGATGGCAGTTAAGGGCGTGTTAGATTGGGAAAGACGTTATCAACTGATGCGTACACACACCGCTATGCATATTTTGTGTGGTGTGGTGTGGCGGGATTATGGCGCAAGCGTCACAGGTGGGAACATGGAACCCTTAAAAGGGCGCATGGACTTTGAATTTGAGCGAATGCAAAAAGAGCTGGTTAATGAAATTGAAGAACGTATCAATGTGGAAGTCGCTGCTGCACGCGATATTCGGGTGAATATTTTGCCACGGGAAGACGCTTTTCAAATTCCTGACCTGATCCGCACCAAGATCAACCTGTTACCAGAAGGCATCACACACGTCCGTACGGTGGAAATTGTCGGCTTAGATTTACAGGCAGATGGTGGTACACACGTCCGCAACACGCAAGAGGTAGGTAAGCTTGTCATCCCGGAATATAAGAGCAAAGGCGGAATTAACAAGCGCATTTATCTGGAGATTCGGGACTGATGCGCTATATTCACCCTGTGGGAGGGCATGAGAAATTTGTTGCCAGTGGTATCTATCATCATCAATATGATGGGGTGGATACGGGTACAACCGAAAGCTGGAGCATTCATGAATTGCCGGATGGGGCGTGGATGATCCGCGTAGATGAGGATTATCGCGCGCAAGACGGTAGCAGCGTTTTGATAGAAGGGTGGCGTTCGCCATTAACAGAAGGCGGGCAACTGCTGCGGGTTGATATTCATGCATTCAGCGGCAAACACGATGATATTAAACAAGTTCGTGCGACATACACAGTTGATGAAGATGTCTTGCAAATTGGGCGAGAAATTAACAACGGTGAACGGGAGTGGTATACGTTGCAACTGCCGGCTGGTTATATTCTTTCGCCAGAATGCTTAATTTTCGCCGGTTTTGAAGTTGATGAATTGGCGACACGGCAAGATAAATGTGCGTCGGTAATTGGTTATTTTCCCACTTTTATAAGTGATTATGCTTTTAAACCGGTTGTGTACCAGCCCGTTGCGCGCTTTATTGGGGATGAACAGCTCACACTGGGGAATAAAACCTATCAGGCACGCCATTTTGAACAAACCGAGTCGTTGCATTTATGGGTAGACCAGCACACAATTTTATTGAAATATGAGGCAGGCGATGCATCGCATGGGGCGGTGTTGCATCAATATGCACATCGCTAAGCAATGCAGGCACTGATAGGGTTTTGTCCCTGCTTATGGCATACATGAAGAAGAGGCATTTATGATAAAACGGTTCCGTCTTTTTTTAGGGACAACACGCTTATGGATTTTATTTTTCTTATTGGCATTTACCGGTTTAGCCAATTTGCTGTTAAATGTCGTTCGAGATGAATCGCCCTGGGCAGCAGATGCGCAAACATTTTTGGTGATTATTTGGGTGTTAGGGTCACTTGGGGTTGTTGTTAGCGCACTTTCGCCAGAAGAACGCGGGCGATGGATAGGTGTGATTGCACCTGCGGCGGGCGTGGTTATTTTGGCGGTGTTATTTGCGCCTAATCTGGTTGGTCTGGCAAGCGGCGGGGCTATTGGATGGGTGATCGCAGGGTTGTTGATTTTCCGCCCACGCGGACCACAAGAATATAAAGAGGCGATTCGGCTGTTCCGGCGTAATCAATATGCTGCTGCTATTGAAAAAATGGATGAACTGATTAAGCAGCAACCGAAAGACATCAATGCTTATTATTTGCGGGCACAGATTTTCCGAGTTTGGGGTAAGTTGGATCGTGCTAGACGGGACTATCAAAAAATGACCACCCTGTATACAGCGGATGCGCCAGATCGTTGGGTGGCGTACAACGGCTTAGCAGAGGTGGAACTTCAGCGGCATAATTTAGAAGCTGCGCGTCATGCTGCGCTTCAGGCATACGAGATCGCCCCTAAACAGTGGGTGACAACTTATAGCCTGGGTATGATAGAAGATCGTGCCCGTAATTCAGAACAAGCAATCCGGTATTTTAATGAATCATTGGCGGCAAAAGTGCCAGAAGCACAATATCGTTTTCTGATTTATTTTTATTTGGCGCGTGCTTATGCCAGGCAAGCACAATGGGATGCAGCCAAACAAGCGGCAGGGCAAATGCGCAAACACGCTGGTGGCTTAAATCAATGGCAGATTATCCTACAAAGTGACCAAGCCCAGACGTTACGGGAAGTGATGGAAGATGATATTAAAACAGCCGAGCAACTGTATAATCAAGAGATCACAGTTGAGAATTTAGCCTAAATACTGACGTGAGATTATGGGCAAATTAACCGCGTTTTTGATCAATAAGTTTAAGGCATGGGATCGTCCATCACAAATCGCTTTCATCATGACGTTGGTTTTGATGATTCCACCGGTGATTGCGCTTTTAAGCGGGGTGCAATCCTTGCGTCAACCGGCTGTTGTTGGGTTAATGGGGCTAATCATTAGCGCACAGGGGATCATCATGTGGGCGAATCGTGGCATGGTAACGGATTATACCCGTGCCCAACGCGCTTATATGGCTGGGGATTTTATCACCGCACGCAACACCTTAGAGACACTTTATCAAACGGGGAAGGCGGACTATCGTGAACTAACCCTGCTTGGCAATACCTATCGCCAGCTAGGAGACCTACCGGCAAGCGAACGTGTTTTGTCAGAAGCTCTTAACATCCACCCAAGGCACTATTTCCCTTTATATGGATTTGGACGTACACTTTTAGTGCAAGGACGCTTTGCCGAAGCACAACACACCCTAGAAGCCGCGCTCCAGCATGATGCGCCGCCGGCTATTCATTTTGACCTGGGCGAGGCGATGTATCACCAGGGAAATGAACCCGTTGCGGTTGTGCATCTTAGCCAGGCATTACCGCATTTGGATGAAGCGCGTCGTTTTATGGCGGTTTTGTTGCTGTATAACATGGGTAAGGGCGCACCGCCGGATGCAGAACTCATTGCTGCGGGGTGGGCTTATTGGCAAGCGCAGGTTACTTTATTTCAACACACCCCTTATGGGGAAGCACTCAAAGGAGCGATGAGCCATGTCGATCATTCTGAATCGTGAAGGGGGAGTCTCGGTTTTCCGTGTGGGGGTTTTAGCCGCGGTTATCGGGATATTAGCGATTATCGGCGGGTATGTTTATTTTCAATTGGAAAACGACCGCCGTTCTAAACCGTTAGAGGTTGAACTTTACCCTAATGCTGAGCTGTGGTCACAGGTGTATGATCTGCCAACCTCCCGGGAGGTATATTACATTTCACGCGATGCTTCACCGGAAGATGTCGTGATGTATTATCAAGCCCTGCTCGATGATTTTTATGATCAAAATGCGACAGACCCCCGCCGCGAACATCAATGTCGGCGTTTTCCAGAAAGCGGTATTTTCCCAGATTATGTAGAAGGGTCTGGCAATTTGCCATATTTCTATAGCTGTTTGTTTGAAGATGCCTTTTTTGATGCAGAACATAGTACAGTGATTGAAATTCAACCGGGTATTGCCAACGATGCAGAAGGGTTTGATAACACTGGCTTGACGTTTATTCGTTATATCCAACGCTGGACAGGATGACAGACCAAACCACTCCAAAAGCACTTGAAGATAGCGAAGAAATCGGTGGTTGCCGCCCACCGTTATGGATAATTCTATTGGCGGTGGTTGTGGTGATTTTTTCGGCTTATTTAGGCTTGCAGATTTTTAGTGTGCTATGGGGCATCATTTTTATACCGGATGCCCCCCGCCCCCCTGATGTTGTTGAGCTTTCTCATGATGGTGGGGATTATGGGTATGATTTATGGCATTATGAGTCAAAGCTTCCGCCGTGTGAATTAATCGCTTTTTATGAGCAAGCAGGCAGTACATGCACCATCAACGCCGGTGCGTGTGACGGCATGACTTACATTCATCCTATTTATGAAGAACCGAACTTCGCGGTGTGTACAGGTATCCGTGAGTTTTCGATCTTCGCACTACGTTGGGAAGCAACGTTAGATGTATTGTATTTAGAAAACCCGTCTTTTAGTCGTTTTACGTTGGAGAGTGAGGTGTTGTGGGGTGGGGTATCATCTCCATAACTTAAACTTAAAGCAATCGTATGAAATTTTCCCATATTTCATCTAGTACAACAGTGCTGGATTCACACTCCAATTCAGTAAAGATATAATGCCAAGCTTCATCAGCATCGTACTCGTCTTTGATCGAAACTAAGCGACGGGTATTATTTAAGCCAGTCACGGCATCCACACAAATGAATGTTTTGACGTAATCAAATAGATAGGGTTGATTCGTCTCTAACCAGAAGGTGTATTTATCATGTATACCTAATTTCATTGGTTTGGTCATCTTGAAGTTTGGGCTACTATGGAAATGGCTCATATTGCAGTCCTAGTAGATTGTATCACCCCGCTTTAATGTTATGTTAACACAAACCTTTGAATTGTAAATTGATCTATTAGTAAGTTTTAACCTTTTGTGCCAAATGTTGGCATGTATGTTGACAGGGATGCTATTGTTTGAATTTGGTTATGGGTGGAAGGGAGAGCTTTCATCAACTTGTGAAAACTCTCCTTTTAAGCGGTGTTAAATAGTTTGGAGTGCATCCATTAATTGGTGGAATTCCGGGATGCTTAACTGTTGTTTGGCATCACTCATGGCGACAGGTGGATTGGGGTGAACTTCTACCATCAAACCATCTGCACCAACTGCCTTAGCAGCTTTGCCTAATGGAACAGCGATATCCCGCCGCCCAGCAGAGTGTGAAATATCCACAATCACCGGCAAGTGCGTTTCCATCTTAAGCAAAGGCACCGCGCTAATATCGAGGGTGTTGCGTGTCCAGGTTTCAAATGTTCTGACTCCGCGCTCCATCAAGATCACGTTGGGGTTACCACTGCTGACGATATACTCCGCAGAATAGATTAATTCTTTTAATGTGGCACCAAAACTGCGCTTGAGGATAACTGGCTGGCGAACTTTGCCCAATGCCTTAAGCAAGAAGCTATTTTGCATATTCCGTGCGCCCACCCAAAAAATATCAACATAATCGGACATCATGGGAATTTGGGAGGCATCCATGATTTCGCTGGTGACAAACATCTGGTATTTATTGGCGATCTGTCGGGCGATCTTTAAGCCTGGTTCGCCCAACCCCTGAAAATCATAGGGTGATGAACGTGGCTTAAACGCCATGCCGCGCATAATGCGAACACCTCGTTCGGCTAAGGCTGCCCCAACTTCATCCATTTGCTCCAGGCTTTCCACTGCGCATGAACCCGCAATAAGTTGGAATGTTCCGTTACCGATTTCGGTGCCATCGGCTAGGGTGATAACTGTGTTGGATTGGTTGGGTTTACGTTGAACCATCAAGTTGGCGCGGGCTTCATGTTCTTCCATTGCCAGCGTTGCGCGGAAAATTTCTTTGAAGAGCGATTTAATTGTCTCATTACTAAAAGGACCATTGTTAGCCGCTTCTAGTGCTTGTAGCATTTGTCCTTCGCGCACGGGGTCATAAAAATTGATACCCATTTCTGCCTGAGCCTTGCCAATTTGTGAGGCAAGCTCTGCACGTTTATTTAATAGCTCTAAAATTTGTAAGTTAATTTTATCAATTTCGCCGCGCAATTGCGCAACACGATTTTCTGGTGACATAGCCTTCTCCAGGTAGTGCTGACTCTTGTAGAGAAAGTCTACCTGAAAAGTGGCGTTTTGTCCTTGTGGCAAAGTGCATGAGACAACATTGGTGGTTTAGCCTAAATAGTGTGTATGAGGGGATTGTTATTCCCCGTTTTTCTTTTGAGTGCGCTTATCAATAATTTCTTTGAAAGGGTCTTTGCCTTTTTCAATCAAAACGCGGCGAGAACGCCCCCCAGCGATGGGTTCACCAATTACGCCAAGTTCTTCCAATAGATCGATGATACGTGCCGCGCGCGGATACCCCAGGTTGAGTTTGCGCTGAATTTGGGAGGCGGAAGCCTCTTGTTCTTCCACTACTAGCTCAATGGCTTCCTCTAACATGGGGTCTGTTTCTGCCAGGAACTCACGACGAGTTAAGCCGCGTTCCCAAGGACCAACACGCGGGTTAGCCGTTAATTTACCTTTTTCAATCTGCTTGGCGTACCATTCTCGCCAATAGTTGACAATCGCACGGACTTCGCCATCGGTCACAAAGCAACCTTGCAAACGGCGCGGACCAGCAGCATCTTGCGCGAGATATAGCATATCCCCTTTACCTAGCAGATTTTCTGCTCCGCCAGTATCCAAGATCACCCGCGAATCCACGCCAGAAGCCACAGCGAAAGAGATACGTGTTGGGAAGTTTGCTTTGATCAACCCGGTGATAACATCTACTGACGGGCGTTGTGTCGCAATAATCATATGCATTCCCACTGCACGTGCCATTTGAGCTAAACGAGTAACTGTGTGTTCGGTTTCTTCTGGCTTGGTCATCATCAGATCACCGATTTCATCCACCATGATGACAATATACGGCAGGTAATTCTCTTTGTTTTTGAGTTGCGCGTTATAAATTTCAATGTTGCGGGCAGATGCCTCTTCCAGCAGTTTATATCGCCGTTCCATCTCTCGTGTACACCACCGTAACACGCCGATGATACGATCTAAATCAGTCTCAACTGGTCCAATCAAATGAGGCACTCCATTAAACCGGCTGAGTTCCACCATTTTGGGATCGAGCATGACCAGCTTGATTTTATCTGGCATGTTGTTGATTAACAGGGCTGTGGCGATGGCTGCCATCGCCACAGATTTACCAGAGCCGGTTGTCCCTGCGATCAATAGATGGGGCATGGTTGCCAAATCAACAATTACCGGCTCTCCGGCGACATCCCGCCCGAGTGGGACAAGCAAAGGTGAGTGTTGTTTTTGAGAGGCATCAAAAAACGCTTTGCTTTCATAAACCGAGCGCAAGGCAACAGTGCTGGGGTTGCGGTTGGGCACTTCAATACCCATATAACTATGTCCTGGTACAGGCATTTCTAACCGCAAGCGTTTGACGGCAAGCGCAAGGGACAGATCGCTGGCGAGTGCTGCAATCTTGCTGAGCCGGGTACGCTCTTTGACGATTTCGCCACCAGCTTTTTTGACCTCACGAAAGGGTTGCACACCATATTGTGTTACTGTTGGACCAGCTTTTACTGCCACAACATCCACATTAATGTCAAATTCTAACAATGTGTTTTCAATTAGTACCACATTGAGGTTAATTTCTTCCTCGCTGGGTGGGGTAATTGCCACATCTTGCAGTAAATTCAATGGCGGTAGGTCTTTATCCCGCTTGACCAGTTTTTTGACCTCACGCATTTCTTCCGCGGTGAAGTAATGTTTGATGCGCCCATCTGGACGGGTAACCATGGTTGGCTCGGTCTTTTTCTTTTTAGGGAGAGGCTTGCCGATGATGGTAGCATCTACCTTAATTACACCCTCTTGCGATGGCGATTCTTCCGATGTTTTTAACACGGCATCCAACCGTTGAATATCCTGAGAGATTTCCTCTTGTGGGCGGGTGTCCATTGCCAAGATGGCAGGAATCTCTGGCTTAGTTGGTTCAATGGGTTGGGTAGATGATTCACGCAGCCGCATAGAGGGCGGTAAATTGTCAGGGTCTGGGCGGATACGAATAATATTGGTGCGGCGTGGCTTGTTCAAATCATGAATGTCAGCTAAGCCGGGTTGTGGCGGGAGCTTGGGCTTTTTTTCACGCTGTGGGATGGGGGTATTTGCTAGTTTTTCACCGGCTTGGTTTAATATGGTACTGGTGTGTTCTAATAGGCTGATAATTTGTGCTTGCCGTACACCGGCTAATACTGCGATACTGCCAAGAATCATGATACTTAAAATTATCAGCGCAACTGCCCGCCCAAAGATCAAATTAAGCGGCATACTGATTCCCCAACCAATTAAACCGCCGCCTTCTCCACTGCGGACGATAGCACGTAATTCGGCATCTCCTGGCAAAAGATGCAAAACGCCCAATATTGCCAAGAACATCACCTGAATAGCTAAAACACGCCGTCCAGAAATAGGCAAGGGGATGCCCATTTTGGGTAAAAAGATTAACACCCCACTGAGCGCGATTCCTGCTGCGACGAGCCAACTGCCTTTGCCAAACACATACGTCAATGCATCTGACCAAGATTTTGCTAGCACGGCATCGCCAGCAATCCCCATTAATGACATGATCGAGATGACACCAAAGACAAACAGAACAATCCCACTGATTTCATCAAACCAGGGGGGTAGGGCATCTAAAATATCGTCCCAAAATTCCGGCTCAACCGTCCGAAACTTGGGTTTTTGGGAAGGTGTTTCTTCAGTGACTTGTTGATTTTTTTCGTCAGTCATTTGTTTTTGTCGCTGTTTACTGGGAAATACGCCCCCAGTAAACAGTTAAGTCTGTAGATAGAGTGTACTACTCATTTAGGCGCAAACTTAAACCCAAACGGCGGGCAGCACCGTTAATTGTTAAAATACGGGCGCGGACATGTTGCCCTTCAGAAACGACATTGCGCGGATGGAGAAAATGCCCTTCTGCTAATTCTGAAACATGAATTAACCCTTCTAGCCCTTCTTCAATACAGGCAAATGCGCCAAAATCAACCACATTGGTGATAACCCCTTCCACAATTTGGTTGACAGTGTAGCGTTCTTCAACCGTCTTCCAGGGATCAGGGCGCAGCCGTTTGATGCTGAGGGCAATTCGACCTTGATCTTGGTCTACCCCTAAGACGTACGCTTCTACTTCTTGCCCACGTTGTAACATACTAGCTGGGTGCCCAACACGCCCCCAACTTAATTCACTAATGTGGATTAAGCCTTCCAACCCGCCTAAATCCACAAATGCCCCAAACTCACATAAGTTGGTGACAAACCCCCTCACAATATCCCCAGGGCTAAGCCGTGTTAAGAGGTTTTCTCGCTCTCCTGGGTCAGCTTGGGCTGCCCGTTCTGAAAGGATCAAGCGATTCTTTTGTGGGTTGAGTTCTATCACTCGTAAACGCAGCACATCGCCAACACGGTTTAATAGCGCGTTGCGGCGGATGATCCCGTTTGATGTAGATGGAAAGTCTAATAATTGACTAGCAGGAACAAACCCGCGTAGTGTGCGCCATTCTACCAGCAATCCGCCACGGTTATAACCGACGACTTTTAGATCAATGACTTGGTCAGCTTGTGTAATTTGGGTAATTGCCTCCCAGTCCGCATCACAAACCCCACGCAACAAGGTGTAAGGGTGTTTTTCCTCTGCTGAATCAGCGGCTTCGTCATCTAACAGTGGATCATGATCGGTATCTGGGTGGTATGTAATGGCGTGTTCGCCTTCAGATAACAATGCTTGCCAATATCCTTCATCTAAGGTTGGTGGTGCTGGCTTTAAATCTTGCCGCATATCCATTGTCATATAACCCCCATGCCCATTAATTTTATTCTAACGATAGTTTGCTGTAACCTGTTGCCATTATAGAGTTTTTCCGTAGGTGGTGCAAACCTGAACTATATTGAAGAGTGGGGGAATTTTATGGATATAAAAACGAGCATGCATGACAAAATAGTTGGATCATCTTTATCTTACGCACTCCGCTATATTGCTTCTAGGCATTGTTGTTCCATACTCAGGATTGTTTCCGCGACGGCTTCGATCGCTGTATTTTGCTTGCGATACAAGTTTGCCTCGCTGATATATAACCGCCGAGCAACATCTTTAACTTTTTTATTGTCAATAAATCTTAGTGTGAGAATGTTATAAATTAGCCATTCTGCACTACGATAATCCCGCTCACCTTCTGGTCTCTGATTTTCAATGGCTTGTGTGAGGACGGTACGTAAGGCTTTTACAGCGTTGAAGTCGTTTTCTGGCAAGGCATTTTGAACAACTTGCAACTCAATAAGGCGACTGTTGGTCATGCCGGGTCCCCCCCAATAATGCCGTAATGCAGCACGGACTTGCTCGATAATTTGATCACGCTCTGGCAAGTTATGAGAACTCGCTAGCGTGTTATTTCGTCCAGGCAGATATTCCACTTCTGCGGCGCGCTCACGTGTGATGGTGAACTGTGGCAGTAACCCTTCTAACGCGGCATATACTTCACTTTGTAGCAGTATATCATCTAAAACGCTCGCTGCCCGGTCTGCGAAGCGATTAAGTATGACGCTGTCATCTTGATTCAATTCAAACGTATCACCGGTGGCTTCTACACCAAGCATCCCAATCAAACGGGGGGTATTGATGGTACGATGACTATACAATGGCTTGACCCAATAATTCCCCCATTGTTGTACATCCCCATTACTTAAATTTTGGATCAGATGAGTGATTTCGTGCTGTAAAGCTTCTTCTGTGAGCGTGATCTGCCCAACTGAGCGAACGAACTCAGGGTTATTTTCTAGTAGGGCAGCGACAAATGCCTTTTCAACTCGCAAATAGTCACAAGCCGATTCCAATACGGCTTCTAACAGTTGCATCAAGTCAGATCGTGTTAGCAGGCGTTCACTTAAAGTTTGGAGCTTGTTTAGTTGTTCATCATCTTCATCATGATAAATCCACCGACGTTCTAGTGCTGGCAAGCCAATATGAATTACCCATTGCCATAGCAGAATTACCGCGACTACACCAAATGGCATGAACTGTCTACCTAGTACGCCGATGATTTGGGTGGTTGGTTCAGTAAAGATGATGACAATTAATGCCAGAACACCAGTCATCGGTCCGCGCAAAATGAAGCGTAGTAACTCCGCTTTTACTACACGGTCTGGTATGCGTGAGCCGAAAAAAGAAAGCGGATAGGATAGGAAGATCAGCATGAGGATCATGAGGATATTAGCAATATTAACTAAAATTAAGCCGTTTAAACTGAATTCAGTGCCAGGCTTTAATAACGCAGAGTAAGGGAAGATGCCGATACTAGGGATTAAGACAGTGAATAAAAGATAGGTCATCCGGCGTTGGGTACTGCTGGTTAGGCAACGTCGGCGGGCACGCCAAACATTTAACAACGCTACCAGGTTGGCGATGATGTAATAACTTGTAAAAAGTGGAAAAAGAAACTGGGCTTGTACACTGACCTGATTTTGATAAATATCAGGTTTAATGAGTGTGTCAGTGAAAGCCGCCAAAACCAGAAAACAAGTCGCAATTAGATACAAAATGCGAATAACACGCCGCCGCCGCCCGCGTGATGGCAAACCCGTGGTGGCTAATAGTGCATCGGACAGATGATAAGTTGCCACGGGGATAAACGCCAACCCAATCCATTGAATCCGTGTGAGGGCGATCATCGTGTTGGGCATTGGCTCAAGTGAGATCAACACATCACAACCATATGCCATTGTCACACATCCCAAGACAATGGCTGAAGTGCGGGTGATGCGGTCGCGCAGGTTGCGGGTTAAGTTATAAAGTAGGATAGATGCCGCGAAGATCACAATCGCTGCGGCGAGCGTTTCATTTAATGAATCCAGAAATATCTTAAACAAATCACGCATATCATTGTCGTATCAGGTTGCTAAAATCCAGGATTATCTTACCGCAGGGGCGCACAGAAAAAAACGGCAATATCACCATTACGGAAGTAGTGATCGTTAAAGCCACAAAACACAAATCCATTTGCCTGAATAAATTGAATAGCGGGGTAATTTTTAGTTTGTGTTTCTGCCATGACCACACTTAATTGATGCTCTGTTGCCCAACGGCGTGCGACCTTAAGCAAGCGGCTACCAATTTTATGTCGACGTAAGGGGCGTGCCACCACCACATCTTGAATCATGCCAATTTGATGAATCGGATCAGATCGCATGGTAAGGTAGGCGATGATTTGCTCGGCTTCTTCCATCACTAAAAAACAATGCTGAGAAGCTAAGGCATGTTGAAGGCGGTTTTGATCGGCTAGGTATGTAACTGGCATTTGACGCGGCAACCGTTCTACACGGAAATGCACGGCTTGATCGCCAGTGGATGGTTGAAAGGTCATTTGCCACACATGCTCGGTTTCGTAGTCAGCATCAATGGCTAAACACGAGGGGATATCTTGTTCAATAGCATCACGGATAATCATAATTTTGAGTTACTGGTTCACGTGGGGATCAATGCCGCACGTTAGTTACACTAGGTATACATCTCCAAACGTTCCGCTGACGTGAATTTCGACTAGGGGAGCATCTTCAGCAGCCTCTGTAGAAAAGTAAACGTTGGGTTCTGGATTCTCATAGCGATATTCATCGTGTTTGATCCCAAATAGTCGTCCCCCTTCTACTACGATGCGTGTGCGATAACCTTGTGGTGTGTTAATTTGGATGTTGCCCATTGTTGAGCGAATAATCAGCGGACGAAATGCCTCTTTGGGTGCAACCAAGCGGATGTCCCCAATGCCGCTGGCAATCAACGCATCATGAATAATCAGCGTTTTTAAGTCAAGGTTGAGTTGCCCTAAACTACTGCTTATTAAAAGCTGCCAGGGTAAATCATGCGCCAAGCCCACATGCCAATCTGCAAAAGAAAGCCAGGGGGTGTTTGAACGGCTCATTTTGATATGGGTGTACGTATCTTTAACAGTGAGGTCTGGGCGCGAACCCGCAGCGAATTGCCCTGCAATAAGTCGCCCCTCGCGCCCAAGTGCCCGAACATCGACATCAATTTCGCCAGAGCTAATTTCTAATGTGGCGGATTCAACACTACCACGGGTAATGCCAAATGTGCGGGCATCTTCACTAGGGAAGAGATCGCCACGCAATAGGATTTGTGCCCCTGCGACCACTAGCAACAACGGTACTAGCGTGTAGGCGTTAAAGTCGCCTAACAACAAGAAGTTATCTAGCAGCAGTAAAATGCCGATGATGATAAGCAATACTGACCAGAAGAAGGGGACAGTTGCTGTCCCCTTTGTTGTACGTTTTGCGGACATTATTCCTCGTAGAGGTAATCCCGTAAAATAATATGGGCAGATGATTGACGCAGGCGATTTAATGCCTGGGCTTCTAGTTGGCGCACTCGCTCACGAGTTACGCCGATCGTTTGCCCAACTTCTTCTAGCGTATAAACACGCCCATCCTCTAAGCCATAGCGTAACCGTAAGATTTGTGCCTCACGCGCTGGCAGGCGGTCTAACGCGCCTTGTAGTTGTTCATGAAGTAGATGTGTTGCCACTTCTTCTGCTGGGGCAGGGCTATTGATGTCTTCTACAAAATCCCCAAAGGTTGAATCGCCATCTTCATCAATGGGTGTTTCTAAGCTGACTGGGCGGCGGGCAATTTCTAACAAGTTCTCCACTTTATCCGGCGTGGTTTCCATGCCCTGCGCTAATTCTTCGATGGTTGGCTCACGCCCAAGTTCTTGAATCAAGTTAAGCTGAATGCGGCGCATGCGGTTTAGTTGATCTCCCATATGGACAGGGACGCGAATCGTCCGCCCTTGGTCTGCCACAGCACGGCTAACTGCCTGGCGAATCCACCATGTCGCATAAGTGCTGAACTTGTGCCCACGCTGATATTCAAATTTATTGGTAGCGCGGATTAGCCCGATGTTGCCTTCTTGGATCAAATCCAGAAAAGGGACACCTCGTCCGATATATTTTTTTGCCACGCTAATAACCAAGCGCGCATTAGCACGGATGAGATGCTCTTGAGCCAACTCACCGTCGATGACCGCTTGCTTGAGGTCATAAACGTCATCCATGGGCAGGGTATCGCCATATTCTTCAAGTGCTTGCTGGGCGAGTTGACCGCGCTCCATACGTTTTGCTAAGGCAACCTCTTCCTCAGCAGTGAGTAAGGGAACTCGTCCGGCTTCCTTTAAATATAGCCCAACGACATCGTCAGTATCCAATGCCTGACGATAACCGGCATCTTCCATGATCTCGCCGAAGTTCAGCTCGCTTTCACGATCATCGAAATCCTCGACATCCTCATCAGGGAGCATGTCCATTGATTCAGCTTCATCAGGCAATGGTATATCGTCTTGATCTTTTGAGATCACTTCGATACCAGCTTCCATGAGCGAATCCATCACTTCATCCAGCAGCAAGACATCATTTTCAACATCTGGAAAAATCGCCAGGATGTCGTCGAATGTGATAGACCCTTGTTTGCGTCCTTTTTCGATTAATTTGCCTTGCAACTCATTTTTGTGTGTCATTTCAATCATTACAGCCATATGCACAATTAAAGCCCTGCTTTATGGCAAGGCATTATACCTCTTATACACTTCAACCGATACTTGGTCTGATAGTCAATAAACCCCGCCACAGAGGACGGGGATTTTTAGACTAAGATGACCATCTTTTTAATACGTTAACGTGAATGGGCAAAGTTGTCAAGTTTATTGGGTAAGGTACACAATCGTCTAGGGGAATATTTTAACTTTTTCAGAAAAAATTAATTTTTGAGGGCAAAAAAGGTTTTTAAGGTGCTTTAACGGTTGTTTGTGGTAAATGGCACAAGTTGCCTTAAGCGATGTTTGAACTATAACAATTCATATTACACAATTTGTTTGTGTGTTGATTACTTAAAATTTCTCATCAAATATTTATTTTGGGTGGGGGGAAACGGAATAGGGTGGGCAAATATGCTTCAAGCGTTATCCCACCCATTAGATTATTTTAACTATTTTGCAGTTGGACAATCAGAAACGCGATTGCTGGACGGCTGACAAGATAGACCTCTGGACGTTCGTCGATTATGGCATAAAAGGTATTGGTTTGTCCGGGGGCGGTGTCTGCCTCTTCACTAACGGGGTCTCCTACGATGATGAAATGCTGTGTACCGTTAAATAACACAAATTGGATGAACATCAGGCTGCCAGTGGGCAAAAAACCGTATTGCGTTAAGTCACCCTCCGGCAAGAAAGACGCATAATAGGGCAGATTTTCTAAGGTCAGTGCAATTTGATTTGCGATCTCTTGATTGGGTGCATCATCGCGATCTAAAAATTGCCATTCGCCTTCCGATGAGCGGGCAATGGTTAAGGTTTTGCCGCTATTAGGGTCTTCTAAGCGCACCGCCTGGATAAAATCGGCATCGAGTTCTGGGAAAACAAGGATTGATTCTGGTGCTGGTGTGTTGGTAGGCAAAATAAGCGATTGTGGTGGGTCGCTTGTCTCTTGTGTTGCAAGTAAAACAGCCAACACCAGGGCTATCAGGGATAATATGATTAGGCTGAGGATGTTACGATGTTTTATCATACGATACCTCATCGCCGTTTCCTTATAAACCACACCCCAGCCCCCATAATCATGACCAAACCTGGGATGATAATCAGGATGATATAGTTGATTTGATCGAGCTGTGCAGGGGAGATGAAGATGGTCGGTAAGCTGGCAGCACGCGCTTCAAATCCGAATGTGATCTGTTCACTGAAATTGGTTAGCCAATCTACTGCACCTAAAAATAGCTCAGCATTGCCACGTGGAGAGGCGATCCGCGCGTCCGTTGCAAAGTCACTATCGCCAATCAGCACAATTTTGCCGTTTGTTGCATCATTATAGGCATAAGCGGCACTGGTCATAGGTCCGGGGATATCTACACCTTCGTCATAGCCATATTCGTTGGTTAAGCCGAGACGTTCTAAATCCGTTTCACCATAGCTGAGTGGTGACGTTTGGATGATACGCCCATTATTGACCGGAGGATCATCATTCACCTCAATAGCCCGGCTGATATGAAACAGTGTGGTGGTTTCTTCATCAATGTTAATACCGGAAGTTATGGGAATATCCGCCACCCAAATACTGACATTATCTAGCGGGGATTGTGCCAGTGTGCCGGTGATTTCATCCACAATCACCGCATCTAGCATACGAATTCCCCAGTTTTCCCATAAATAGGCGTTGAATAAGCTACCTTGCGATAAAAACCCGCTTCCAGTCAAATTATTGGCATCCGCCATAATCAACAGCGAACCGCCATTATCCAGATATTCCCGCAACATATTGACGACCTGAGGAGAAAACTGCTCAGTTGGGCGGCTGATGATAATCACGGAGGCATCATCTGGGATAGGAACGTTGTTTTGCGCTAACTCTTTCAGGTTTAGAGCATAGACCACCCATCCGCTGTCGTTTAATAAGCCGGCTGCGATGGATAGATTTTCTGGTGATGTATCACCTGGGATCAAGCTAGGGGTGAGGTTGCCGTGTCCAATATCAAAATAAGCGATGAAGTTACCCTGTGCCAACAGGCGATTAATGGCAGTGGTCAGGTCGCGTTCTTGCCGCCCTTCCATAGGGACATATTGAATTGTGTTGTAGTCTACCTCACCATCTGGCGTGAGATATGAGATAAATACATCCCCATCACGCGCGTTAAAACGGTCAGCAATAGCAGGTTGTGCGATAGGATCAACATAAACTCGTGAAACGTGACCGTTTGACTCAACAGTATATTGACGGAAGAATTGGTCATCTAACTCACGGACTGCTAGCAAATCTGGTGAATAAAAAGCGGTAATTTGAATATCACGGTTTAGACGCGAAAGGACGGTGCGTGTGGTTTGGCTAAGGGTAAATGTGCCGCTACTGGTCAGGTCAAATGTAATGACTTCACGCTGTACATACACATACCCCATCACTACAACAATAATAAGCAATAAGGTGGAAAGCACAGCAAGCGTACCCTGGCGGGCTTGCCTGCCGGTTATCACTTGAATAAAAGACTTGGGATTAATCAGTATCCAAAACCCAAGCGACAAGATACCAAAAATAATTGCTGCTAACACGGCGTTGTTGTCGTTGCGCAAGCCGCCGAGGACTGCCATTATCACACTAATGATTACACCCAGGCTGGCAATTTGCCCCAAACCGCTTTTGGTGATAACAATCTCACGCTCGTTCATCAACGCCATCTCCTTGATTCAACTAACTGGATAGCAATAAACAAGGCGATACCGATGATACCGACATAATATACTACGTCTTCACCCCGTAAGATGCCCGCCGCGAAGGATGTGGAAAAGTGCCCTTGTAGTGTTAACTGACGAATGACGTTTGCTAGTTCGATATTGGCAGCAATGTTCCCGATGTTATCCCCCAACCACATGGCTAACAGAAAGATCATGCTCAAAAAACCGGCTACGATCTGATTTTCCGTTAGCGCAGAAAACGCCAAGCCTACCGCCAAGCACGCCCCGCCATATAACCAGATGCCAATATAAGCGGAGACGGTAATCCCATAATCTGGTTGGATACTATCATTCTGAATATAAATGATTTGGTAAGCTATTGTGATGAGCAACAAAATAGAATAATATGCCCAAGCACTCAAAAACTTACCTAATACAATCGCTAAATCATTGACCGGAGCGGTCAGTAACAGTTCCATTGTGCCTTCACGGGCTTCTTCTGCTAGCATCCGCATGGTGATGACCGGTGCAAAGAAGATCATCCCAAAGGAAAGGAATTCCGGCACTGCCGCTGGGTTCACAGCATTTATCGTGACGCTGCGGGTCAGGTCATCGATGAAGAAGAAACCCGTGACCAACAAAAACGCCGCTGCAATAAAATAACTGACGGGATTGGCAAAATATTGCCCCATTTCACGCCGGAAAATGGTTAACGTTCCGGTCATTTTTCGCCTTCCTTTTCTACAATTTGCAGGAAGATGTCTTCTAATGTGACAGCAACCGGGCGCATTTCTAATAAATTTAGCCCTTCTTGTGTAATGGTTTTGAGGGTATGCGGGCGTAAATCCACGCCGGGCTTGGCATAAAGAATATAACCTGCCCCACGTGCTTCGATGTGATCCACGCCGATGATGCTCTTTAAAATACGCTCGGTTTTCTCTTTGCCAGCCCCACTGACGTGGATGTAAATGTCATCCATGGGGTGGAGTTGCTGGCGTAGTTCTTCTGGCTTGCCTTGTGCGACAATGCGCCCTTGATTGATAATCAGCACGCGATCACAAACTTGCTCCGCCTCAGAAAGAATATGTGTTGAAAATAAGACTGTGTGGTCATGTGCTAGGTCACGAACGCTTTGGCGCACTTCAATCACTTGCTTAGGGTCAATGCCGATGGTTGGCTCATCTAAGATGATGACCGGCGGATTATGGACAAGAGCTTGTGCCAAGCCGAGGCGTTGTTTTAAGCCTTTGGATAAATTCCGCACAAGAGAATGCCGACGCTCTTTAAGCTGAACACGTTCTAGGGCGGCATCAACTTGTTTTTTAACGTTGGAAACGCCGCGCAACCTTGCCCAAAATGCAACATATTCCTGCACGGTCATATCTGGGTAAAGCGGGACTCGTTCCGGCATATAACCGACATGCTGCCGCGCCTTGAACGAATCCTGCACGACATCATACCCTGCGATGGTGGCTTGTCCGCTGGTGGGGGGCATATAACCGGTTAGGATGCGCATGGTAGTGGTTTTACCAGCTCCATTTGGACCAAGTATTCCCAAAATTTCGCCAGGTTTAGCTTCAAACGAGATGTGATCAATGGCGGTAAACGTGCCATATTGTTTGGTGAGATTTTTCACTTCAATCATGTTAAATTGTCCCAATTGAGAACACATGATGCATGTTACTTGTGTGGGCACGGCACGTCAAGCAATATAAATAAGCTCGAACAAAATGGATGCATCTTAGCCGATTACTGACGCAAAATCCTGAAAGATGACAACCGGATTGTGCAAAATGCCACAGGCAGCCGCTTTTAATCTCAGATAGTGTGTCCCTACCATGTTGCACGGGAATTTGTTACCTTAGAATTGCGGTGATCTGACCTCAACTTGCCCCAGGTCGCTGCTAAACATACTTAAATCCTTTTTTGCCAAAACCTAAATAAGTGGATCGTATTGGAACCTGTGGAGGGTATAGTATGGATAGCCCTGAAAATTTTTTGCATCCGATTGATACAAATGAACGTGATGCGTGTGCGTTAATTTGCTCTGTCCGTAAAGGGGGAGAAGCAACGCATGGTAATGTCAAACGCACGATAGAAGGCTTGGCGCGGATGGGGCATCGCACCGGGTATATTGACGGTGAAGGTGATGGGGTCGGCATTTTAACGGATATTCCCAAACAATTATGGACAAAACGATTAGCACGAGCAGGCTTGCGGTCTTCTTTGGCGACAAGCAAGGATTTTTGGGTGGCGCATGTGTTTATTCCAGCGCATGACCGGCAGCGGGCTGCGTATTTGATTGATCAAATTTGCCGCCAAATTACTGAAGCAGGGCTGCATGTCTTATATGACAAAGAAGGGCAAGTTAACCGGCAGGTTTTAGGACCAAACGCAGAAAAGAATGAGCCAGTCTTTTGGCAAATTGCTGGGATGAACGGGCAGGTGCGTTCAGAAAATTTGGATTTGACCCTGTTTAATTTGCAAGATCATCTGGAGCGCAGTTTAGGGGTGCATTTCCCGTCTTTTTCGTCGCACAGTGTGGTGTATAAGGTTCAAGGCACAGTAGAAATTCTGCGGCGTTATTATCCAGAATTACGTGACCCAGATTATGCCTCTACAGTGACTTTAGGACACGCACGCTATAGCACAAACACCAACCCGGTTTTTGAACGCGCACAACCCTTTGGCTTATTGGGGCATAACGGTGAATTTAACACGATTTCGCGCTTTCGGATGGAAGCGGCGATGCTTGGCATTCAGCTTTCGCCACAAAATTCTGATAGCCAAGATGTTGACCGTGTTGTTCAGGCGTTGTGTATGCGTTATGGGCTAGATTTAATTGAAGCGATGGAGTACATCTTCCCGCCACATGATCATGATTTGATCCAAGGTGTGCCGGAACTGGAACAGATGTATCGTGAAATTCGCCAGGCATTTGGTCCGTTTGCTCAGGGCCCGGCGGCGGTGGCTGCTCGCTTGGGTAATTTAGCGGTGTTCAGCGTGGATGCGTTGGGGTTACGTCCGTTGTGGTTTGGTGAAACGGAGAAGGAATATTTTGCCAGCTCAGAGCGCGGGGTATACCCATTAGATGCGATGTCTCGTAGCCCCAAACCAATGGCTCCTGGTGAGAAGATTGCCTTACGTATTAAACCCGGACATTCCATTGAAGTGCTAGATTACCCAGCGATTCAGCGGCATGTTTATAGCAAGTATCGTGAGCGTGTGCCGTTTCATCGTGACCTGGAGCGGCGTATTTGGGCGGTGAACGGTGGCGATATGCAAGGGGAACGTCAACTGGTGCGTCCAGCTTCACCACAAGGCGGGGGACAGCAGGCAGTTGCCGCCCCTGTTATGGAAGCGGTGCAGGTCTCGCCGGCTGTGGCGGAATTACCCCCAATGCCCTGGGCATCCAACAAAACACTGATTAACACCACGACGATGGCGGCACTCGGTTGGGAACGCTATCACTTGAGTATTGTAGAAGCTATGGCAGAACGCGGTAAGGAAGAGATCGGCTCATTGGGTTGGGATGGTCCGCTGGCGGCGTTGAGCAAGACCCGTGTTAACCTGGCGGATTATTTCAAAGAGACGGTTGCGGTTGTGACAAACCCTGCCATTGATCGTGAACGAGAAGGGGCACAGTTTTCCACGCGGATGCTTATTGGGGTGCGTCCAACTGTGGGGCAAACTGCCCAAGAAGGTGATTTGTTGGTCGAAATTGACATCCCCTTTATTTTAGGCGGGCACCAAGATTTGGGTACGCAGGAAGATGCGCGGGCGGTGGCAGATTATCTGGGCACCATGACGCTGGAAGACCTGTTAGCGGTGTTTGGTGAACGCGCAGTAGTGATGGATATGAGCGCGGCGATGGATGAAAGCATCGATGCCGCAATTGAACGCCTACAGCATGTTGCAGTGGATGCCGTCTTAAACGGTGCGCAGTTAATTATTCTGGATGATACGGGTGTGTATCCGGGGGATCGTTTGTGGATTGATCCACTTTTGGCGACAGCGGCGGTGGATCGTGCATTGCGCCATGCGGAAGTGACTCCCAATTTGCGGCGGCGCGCTGGGGTTGTGGTGCGTTCTGGGGCATTGCGCGATTTGCATGATATGGCATTGTGCATCAGCCTGGGTGCAAACGCGATTTTGCCATATGCCTTTTATGCGGTAGCGTTAGGGATTGCACCCAAGGGCAATGTGGATGATTTGGATTCGGATACGATTTTTAACCGCCTGACCAAGACGATTGCCGCTGCTACCAAAGGCTTAGAGAAGATTACATCCACGATTGGCTGCCATGAGATGCGTGGATATGGGCACAGCTTTAGCTCGATTGGGTTATCTAGACATGTGGCGGCTGTTTTTGGCACACCGAACTATTTCGGGTCAGATGCGCGGGGGTTAACGTGGTCAACGCTATATGATGATGCCGTCGAACGTGCTGCGGAACTACGTGGCGAGCAGCGTAACCGCTTGGCAAATCCAGATCGCTTCTTCCCCAAGATATGGAAAAAGATTGAGGATGTGGCGCATGGGACGCTCTCCTTGGAAGAGTATACGCAACAACTCTTCTCTTTGGAGGATAAAATCCCAGTAGCTATCCGGCATATTATCGGCTTAAAAGAGTCTGCCACACCGGTTGACCCGGCACAGGTTGATATCACCATAGGTGAGCATGACATGCCTTGTGTTATTGGGGCGATGTCATTTGGTTCTCAGGGTGAATTGTCTTATCGGACATATGCAGAAGCAGCTGCTCGCCTGAATATCATCTGTGTAAACGGTGAAGGCGGTGAGCTAAAAGACATTATGGGGAAATATCGCCGGAATCGTGGACAACAGATTGCCTCTGCGCGGTTTGGGGTAAATATTGAATTTCTCAATTCGGTTTATTTGCTGGAGATCAAAATTGGGCAGGGGGCGAAGCCTGGTGAAGGCGGGCATTTACCCGGATATAAAGTGACGGAACAGGTAGCAGCAGCGCGGCATACCACTCCGGGCGTTGATTTAATCTCGCCCAGCAATAACCATGATTTATATTCCATTGAAGACCTTGCGCAGTTAATTGATGAGCTTAAGACTGCTAATCCCTTAGCCAAGGTTTCTGTCAAAATCCCGGTGGTGCCTGGTGTGGGGATTATTGCCGTGGGTGTGGCAAAAGCCGGGGCAGATATTATCAACATCACTGGCTATGAAGGTGGCACCGGGGCGGCGCGTGCGCATGCATTGCGGCATGTTGGGTTGCCGGCGGAAATTGGTGTGTGGTTGGCGCATCGGCATTTGATTGAAAGCGGCTTACGTGATGAAGTAGAAATTTGGTGTGATGGCGGTATGAAATCCGGTCGGGATGTGGTCAAGATGATGTGCTTGGGCGCGAACCGAGTCGGGTTTGGCACGCTGGCAATGGTGGCAGTTGGGTGTACGATCTGTCGTGGCTGTCACGAGGGAACTTGTCATGTCGGCATTACCACACACGTCAAAACGCGGGAAGAAGCTGAAAAGAAGGGCTTTAAGGCTTTCCGTCCGTTTGAAGAAAAAGGCTCAGTGGATGGCATTGTGAATGTGTTTAATCTGCTGGCGGATGACATCCGTTTGTGGGTGGCAAAAATGGGCTTTAACCGTGCGCAAGATTTGGTGGGGCGGGCAGATTTGCTGGAGCAGATCGACATGCATGATCGTATTGACCTCACACATTTATTGCGCCAAGTCCCACCTGTTCCTAAAAAGAAGCCGCAACCCGGTGGACGGCGGTTGACCCGCCCGCGTAACACGCTTAGCAAGCAAATTACGCAGATTGTTGCTGAATATGTTGAACGCGGCGAATCCGAGATGACCTACGATGATGAGCAGGTTATGGCACAAGACCGTGCGCTAGGCACGCATTTATTGGGGGCATTGGCGCGTGGTGAACTCAAGAACATTAACCAGGTGAAGGCTATTCATCTGAGTTTTAGTAACTCAGCAATTCCTGGCAACGGCTTAGCGGCATTTTTGGATGATCCGGTGCGTGTATTGGTTGAAGGTGGCGCGCAAGATGGCGTGGCGAAGTGTGCGCGTGGGGGTGTGGTTTCGATCTTAAAAGGATTGAATCACAACGGGAACCGCTTGGATGGCTCTGTTGGTAAAAGTTTTGCCTACGGCGCACAAGGTGGTTTGTTTATTGTTCAAGGCAACGCGGACAGCCGTGCGTGCATCCGCTTAAGTGGGGCGGATGTGATTTTCGGCGGTGAAATTCGTGAGCCGCTGCGTGATGAAGATGGCTGTATTGGATCGCGGGCTAATCTTAAGGGGTATGCGTTTGAATATATGACCTCTGGGCGCGCGCTTGTTCTTGGTGACCCGGGTCCGTGGATGTGTGCTGGGATGAGCGGCGGGGTGATTTATCAGCGTGTACAGCCGGAAATGGGCTTGACAATAGAGGCTCTGCGCCGCCGTATTGCAAAAGGCTCTATGGTGGAGATTTTCCCGCTGGATGAACAAGGTGTGGCGGATATTACTGAGCTTTTGGGACATTATATCCATACGCTGGAGGTTAACAACCAAGCGGAAGCAACGCAACACCTATATAAGCTACTGCGGCATCCACAAGATCATTTTGTCAAGATTGCGCCGCCGATGCGCATCGGATAAAACACTGGATTCTCAACTAGCACAAGGGGATGTTTGATCAAGATTGAGCCGTGTGACGCAAGCATCCCCTTGTGTTTTGTTTTTTATTGGTAGTTTGATGGTGTTTATATTAAAGCGAATATGCTTAAAACAAGCATGATGGTCATAAAAACAGCACTAATGCTGATTAAAGCAACCGCATAGCGATTCGGAACGTTGCTCAAAGGTTGTAAAGCCATTGTTCACCTCTCAATATGTATATTTTGCCCAATAATTACTTATACATATTATACAACAATTTTAATCAAAGAAGTATTAAACTCATCATATTTTTAAGTGGCATTTGACATATTGCAGCAGCTTTTGTGTGCTAAGCTATAATGAATTATGCTGTTTATGCATCAAAAAGGAGCAAATAGCCAATGGCAAAACAAGTCAAAATGGTGGTATTTATTTTGGAGCGCGGTCCTGGTTATGAGGCGGAAGGTGTTTTAAGCCGCAGTGAAGCGGAATGGGAAATGGCAAAGTTATTAAGTGATGGCTGGCAGTTTATGGGTGCTGGCGGGGGAAACGGTGCAGAAGACCTGGGTGCAATCGGCTTAGGGTTTGCTTTGTTCAGCAAAGATGCCACAACTGTAGATGACTCACCGCTGATGAGTTAAAAGATATGGAGGCGGGGGACGGCTAAAAACCGTTTCCCCGCTGTGCGGGTGATTATTCTTGTGGAACGTTGAGCGCGTCCCAATCTCCCTTGCTGACGAACTTGGTTAAATTACGCCCGTCGTCTGTTTTGGCACGCAAGCCATAGCGAGTTTGACCGTTTTTAGTTGTAAAGGTTGTTTTGCGGACGTTAGCTTCATCAATTTGAACTTTTTTCTTCAACTTGACATCGTAAAACTCAATCGCCATTTTAATAAACTCCTGCTTTCTGACAACATTGCGCTAAATAGCGTAGTATCATTCTAGCACAATATTGAAATTCGCAAGTGATTTCGCAAAGTGTTTATTGATTTATGGGAAAATGGTCACTTAGCCATGGAATGAGGCGGTCATAATTGGGGATGGGTCCATTTGTTCCTGGTAAAATCCAATCACGATCAATCACAAGTTGTTCAACCTGGAAGCCACTCAAAAGCAATGCCGGTGCTATTTGTATCAATTGCAACGGCGTTAAATCAGTATCCACATATTGATAAAACACCTGCAATAATGGTACCCAAGTTAGGGGATTAAATGCCCGCCGGGCAAATGCCGTGACGACTTGTTGCTGTCGTTCTGCACGGCGATAGTCATCATCCATGTGGCGTGTACGGGCGTAGATGAGAGCCGTTTTTCCATTCATATGTTGTGACCCAGCTTCAAACCGTATGGACATTGTGCCGTAGTCATCTGTTGGGAAGTATGGATCAACAATCTCATACGGGACATTAATTGTGACTCCACCTACCGCGTCAATCATCGCCTCAAACGCGCGGAAATCAATACGGATATAATGGGTAGGTATGATGTTAAAGCTCAACGCTAGGCTTTGTTTCAATAATTCCGGTCCTGTACCAGGTGCCTCTAATTCGCCTAAAAGGTTAATGGTGTTAATTCGTTGTGATGCGCTATATCCTGGCACGCGGATGAAAATATCCCGCGGGATAGAAAGTAAACTCACCTGTAGCTTATTTGGTTGAACTCCTAACAGCATCACTGAATCAGTGCGGGCTAAATAGGCTTCTCCCTGGCGTGAATCCAACCCCATTATCAGCACAGTGACCGGTGGCGGTGGGGTAAGCACGTATCCTAATAGGCTTAAACCGCAGGTGAACATAAAGCACGCAAAAAACGCCAGAAAGAATAACCCTGCCCGAAGCAAACAGCCAGGCTGATGTGTCGTGTGTTGATATGGTGATCTTGATTTTATGGTCATTTTACCAAAATAAAACCGCGTCTTTCTCTTACAGGACGCGGTGGATTTGTGTTACAATATCTACCTTTAACGAAATAGAACCTGTATGGGTAAACGCCCAAGCAACAACTCATCACCTTTACGGAGCATGACGGGCTGATGTGGCTCAAGCTGTTCTCCGCTTAAGAAAGTACCATTGGTGCTACCTAGATCGGTGATGTAAATGTGTCCGTTTTCCACGTGTAGGCGGGCATGCTCACGAGAGACACCGCGATCCAATGCGCCATATGGAGTTAGGTCTACATCTGGCATATATTGGATACGGGCATCAGCACGTCCTAGAATGACCGTTTGTGATTCAGGGAGGGTCAGCCGTTCAACAATCCCACGGATGACCAGAATGAGTTCAAAGTGGTCGCCACCGAATCCAAACAGGGTGTTGCCTCGTCCAATTTTGGCGGCACCGGTACGTGGAAGTTTTTGTTGTGATGATAAGATCGCCGTATCTGGTCGGATATGGCGTGTTAATTCAGGGTTATAATGCTCGTTTTCGTGTTCGTTTTCTTCAGAAGATGGATTTTGTTCGTCACTCATAGACATATCCATATTTAAGTATATGAACAAAGTATAACACACATTACAATCGAAGGACATAACTAACATGCAAATTTATCCTGCATCCCCACGTGAAACGATCCGAGTTACATTTGAAGACGGATATATTTTAGAAGGTCCAGTTGGTACTACTACTCATGACTTTTTACGCGCGGCGGAAGAACGTTATCAATATAACGCGCCATTGATGGGAGCAATTGTGGATGGGCAACTGCGTGAGTTGACCTATCCCGTTCATCGTGATGCTAATTTGGCACCGGTTTTGCTGTCTAGTAGTGATGGCGGGCGGATTTATCGTCGTTCGTTAGTGTTGCTTTTGGCGACGGCGGCAGCAGAACTCTGGAAAGGGTGCCAGGTCAGTGTGCGTTATGCTGTGCCGGATGGTGGATTTTATTGTACCCGCTTGGATGATAAACCCTTTACTCCTTTAGAGCTAGAACAGCTAGAAGCGCGTATGCGTCAGATTGTTGCGGATGACGAACCAATTACAAAGCGTTCCGCGTCGTTGGAAGAAATCCGAGAGATTTATCGGTCACGGGGTGAGGAAGATAAACTCCGTTTGTTAGAAATGCGCTTGCGTCCGAATTTAACCGTATATGGCTTGCGTGGACGGGAAGACTATTATTATGGCTATATGTTGCCTTCAACCGGCTATTTGCAGTATTTCCGCCTGATCTGGGTAAAAGAAGGCTTTATTTTGCAGTATCCACGCCAGGAAGCTCCTACCATTCTCCGCCCGATACGTGCTTATGATAAACTTGGCAAAGTCTTTCAACAGGCTGATGAGTGGCTTCAGCGGATGCAGGTGGAAGATATTGGTCGGTTAAATCGATTGGTTTCTCAACAAAAACGCCTAGATGAATTAATCTTGGTGGCGGAAGCATTACATGAACAGAATGTTGCACAAATTGCCCGCACCATCACAGAACAGCATCATAAGCGTGGGGTGCAATTAGTGTTAATCGCCGGTCCTTCGTCATCTGGTAAAACAACTTTTTCCAAACGATTAGCTATTCAACTTTTAGCGCATGGGTTACGCCCAGCCACATTAGAAATGGATAACTATTTTGTGGATCGTGATTTAACCCCGCGTGATGAAAATGGCGATTATGATTTTGAGGCTTTAGAAGCGATTAACCTTAAGTTGTTTAATCAACAACTCCTTCAGTTGATGCAGGGGGCAGAGGTTCAAATCCCACACTTTAATTTTCTGACGGGTAAAAGCGAACCAGGACGTACTGCCCAACTCCTACAGGATCAAATTCTCATTATCGAAGGGATTCATGGGCTAAACCCCAATTTAGTGCCACAAATTCCCAAAGAGAAAATCTTCCGTGTGTATGTCTCTGCGTTGACTCAGTTAAATATTGACTCACATAACCGTGTGCCTACGACAGATGTTCGCTTGCTGCGGCGTATTGTACGTGATGCCCGTACACGTGGTTATAGCGCGACGGATACCCTAGAACGGTGGAATAGTGTGCGCCGTGGAGAAAAGAATAATATTTTCCCGTATCAAGAAAATGCTGATGCGATGTTTAATTCCGCCTTAGTTTATGAATTAGCTTCCCTTAAACCGATTGCTGCACCGTTGCTGTTGCAGGTGGAACCAAACACGCCGCCGCACATTGAAGCAAAGCGGTTGCTCTCGTTTTTGAACTGGGTTCGTCCTATGAAAGCTGAGCAAGTGCGCTTGATTCCAGATACATCCTTGCTGCGTGAATTTATTGGAGGGTCTATTTTAGATGACTATCATCCCAGTAATCCAGGAGATGAGTCATAGGTGGATGTGCCCTAAAAATAATTGGGTTGTCACTACATGGGAGATGTACGATCAATTTCTTAAGGTACATCATCCCATGGTGATGCTTGTGTTTAGTTTAGAGCTAAGAGGCGGCGGATTGTTAGCGCGAGGTGCAAAGCGAGCCGTGTCTCTGGTCGATTAAGGTCTAATTCTGCGATTTCATTGATGCGATTCATGCGGTACAGCAACGTGTTTCGGTGGACAATCAACATTTCTGCCGTTTGGCTTAAATTTCCATGACAGGCGAAAAACGCTTCTAATGTTTTGATTAAATCCGCGTGCTGACGCATATCATACTCAATTAATGAGCCGAGGGTTTTTTCTGTAAATGCCATCAATTTTTCACGGTCGGATAAACTCAAAATCAATTGATAAACGCCTAAGTCCCCAATGTAAAGTGGCGTGTCTGTTTGTAGGCGGATGGCTAGCTCTAGGGCTTGTACGGCATCTCGATAAGAGGCACGCCATAAGCCAATTTCACGGGCGGGCTGCCCTAAGCCAATTGCCACTTTATGCCCAGGATACTGCCGTTGAATTTCTGCACTAAAGGATGAGGCAAGTTTTAGGCTGTGATCAATCGGGTTTTCTGGGTCGGTCGCATGGAATACTAACACTTCTTGCTCGCGTTCGCGTTGCCACACAAGTGCTTTTGCCCGCTGATTATTGATAACGGTGTTCACCAAAGTTTCCAGTCGCCGGTTGGATGGTGCATTATCCCCATGCCAAGAAAGAACAATTGCCAGGTGAGTTTGTGTCATGTCATGATCAAACCGCTCACCCTGGCGGATCGCTTCTTGATGACTGACATCCCCAATCAGCAGGCGATCTAAAAATGTACCACGCAGCCGTTTTTCGGTATCACTGACGGCTTTTTGTTTTGCCATTTCCAGCGCACAGGCGGCTGCACCGTGTTCTGCCACCAAAACATCGATATCATCTAAATCGGTATCCCGCCCGATGATAGAAAGATACCCGCGTCCGACATCACTGGTAATAACCGGGGAGACCAACCGCGCTAACCCAGGGGTTGGTAGGGATTGCATCAACACGACATCATCAACATCACTCACACGGTGGCGATCTTGATATTCAACCGGTAGGTTATCTTGTTTGCGTAAGAACTGTTCAATTTCATCCCAGTAAGAGACAAATTGTGGTTGAACTGAACTATATAATATATGTAGCCGTTTGTCTTGAATGACAACGGCTTTGTTTGTCAGCCGTGCCATGGTATTAATTAGTTCTGCCATTCCCTCATTGCGGGAGGAAATTTGAGTGAGTTGGCGGTAAATCTGAGTGCCACGCCGTTCAATTTGCCCTTTACGATCTACCAATAAGCTGACAACGGCTTTTTCCACAAGGCGGATTTTGCTACCTGTGGGTAATTGTAACAACGGAATACCATATGCTTTGGCTTCGGCTACAGTGGCTGGTGATGGTGTATCAGACAGGACAACTCCAGCAGCTTTTTGTTCGGATGCCCAACGCACGACCTCTAAATCACTGGTTTTTTTCAGATTATTTGTCTCATGTGCAGCCATCAACACGAGTTCATTTTGTTGTAAAGTTTTGGTCACTAAGCTGTCTTCCGGGTAGATGACGGTTGTCCAGGTAACGGGACGGTTTAGTAAGCCATCACCGGAAATCACCCGTGTGCCTAATGGTAAAGCAAGTTTGCGAATGTCATCAATTGTAATGCGCTCTTGGACTTCTGAACTCATAAATGACTATGTCTCCCCAGTTACAGCACCAATACCCAACACAATTGCAAAAACTAAAAGCGTCACACCGTAAAAATTGGCATCCAAATCGACACTGACGTTATAAATGGCGAACATCAGCATGATTGTGCCAAAAATCCAAGTTGTTGGGGGAACACGCCAGCCGTGTTGAAATTGATATACCCCAGCACCTAATAAAATGACCGCGCCAGAAAATGGAATTAGTGGGTTGGGAAGTGTTCCTTCTGGCAGAATGTAGATCACTGCAAACACCAAGACCATCAAAAACCAAGTTGTTCTTTCAACACGTGCTTCAGCCCGGCTTTTTCTTCCCCGTCGCTTTCCACTTGTATTGCTGGATGACTTTCGTTTTGCCATGTGTGTCGTTCCTTATTACGATTAATGTATATTGTCGCTTATTTAGGCAAAATATACAATAGGTTGCATCAAAGCACAAACGATATAGAATGACATAAAAAAGCGTGAGGATAATGCATGAGACGAATTCTATTATTAATTTTAGGGGTGATATTGGCGGCATGTAGTTCTGCCCCAACCACACCACAACAAACGGGACCTGTTTTGTTGGAAGAGGTTGTGTTGGAGCCAACAATCCCCGTGCCAACACGTATCCTTACGCCCACGCCTAGCCAACCCGTTCCAACTAGCGAAGTTCAATCTCCTTTAGAAATTGTGACAATCCAGGCGGATTTTGTTTTGGTTACGCCAACCCTCCCACCCAGCAAAACACCAACCAGTACCCCAACAATCACATATACGCCCAGCATTACCCCAACCCCGACAGTGACGGTTACAGCAACGGCAACCCGTCCTTTGTTCCCGACGAGTGTGATTATTCCCATTACAGCAGATGCAGCGGTGGCATTGCCGCAAGTTTGTAACAGTACATGGTTTTTCCTTACGCCAGCTCCTGCTAATTGCCCACTTAGTCCACCAATTGCCAGTCAGGGTGTGTTTCAATCGTTTGAAAATGGGTACATGATCTGGGTAGGTGCGCAGGATGCCATTTATGTCATGTACAATGACGGTATTCCACCGCGTTGGCAGGTGTTTCGGGATTCATTTGAGGAAGGTATGGCGGAGGATGATCCGGCTTATGCCAATGCTCCACGCCCAAATACCTGGCAACCCCGGCGTGGATTTGGGATGTTGTGGCGTAATAACCAGATCATTCGTGACCGGATCGGCTGGGCAACCATGCAGTGGGAGCAACCGTTTAGCGTACAAACGCAAGTTTCTAGTGATGGTACGTTGTTCATTAGCGAGCCATCTGGTGGGGTGTTTGGGCTGGCACCAAATGGCGTGAACTGGCAGCGTTATTTGGGCTATAGTGGTTTTTAATGCCAAGCAATTTGTTATCTATGCTGTATTAAGAATCGCCACGCCGGAGAGGTGCCGGAAATTTTTTAAGATGCATCTAAAAAGGGAAAACAAAATGAAACGCTTGAGTTGGGTAGTTTTATTTACGTTGGGATGTTTATGGACATCTATGGCGGTGGCGCAAACAGCCATCAATCCGGGGGATGTTATTGAAGATACAGCTAACGGGGAGGCGGTCTTATACACGTTTTCCGCAACGGCTGGCATGAATTATCTGATTAAGTTGGAATCCGATGATTTTGATCCATTAGTAGAAATTCTCAATAGTGATGAGGACGTTATCGCGTCTGATGATGATAGTGGTGGGTTTTTTAATGCACTGCTGAGTTTTACTGCACCAACGGACGGTATCTATACGATTGTTGTAACATCCTGGAGTGGCAGCCCAGCAGGTGTTTATACATTGTCTCTTTCTGAATTAGCGTTAATTCCACTCGTTTATGATGATGTGCGGACTGTTGAACTAAATGGCGCAGAGGCGATGTTCTTTGGTTTTGATGGTGTGGAAGGGGAATTTGTTACGATCACTGCCGATAGTGCAGATGATGCACTGGATACTGAGTTAGCTTTGTTCAGCCCTAATGGGGAGGAAATTGCGTTTGATGATGATGGTGGTCCAAGCTTGGAACCGGCAATTGTCTCTGTTCGTTTACCAATGACAGGTGTTTATCAGGTGGTGTTATCGCCGGGTATTTCTGGTACAGAGTTAAATGGTACGGTTGAT
>RFHA01000251.1 GCA_003696565.1 Chloroflexota bacterium | reverse complement strand
TGAAGTGCGAAGTTCTTTGTTGCTTGCCCATCCCCAGATAACACCGTCTATCGCATGTGCCAATATCCAGCTTGGCGTTGTCACCTGCTGGCATATCCAGGCTTCCAGCCCATTTTTAGATGGCAATTCTTCTTCGGGAAAAGCAAATTTATTGAATGTATACGATACACATTTGCGGCTCATGATTGTGCCTCCGGGTAGTTCCACAAAGCTTTGACATACTTTTCTAGTCGTTCCGCAAATTGCATTGTAGATAGACCACTTTCATTGAGGTTAATCTCTTCTTTAAAATCCGAAAGATGGAACTTGAATGTTGCAGATTGCCCCTGTAACCGTCCACGCCCGATACTTGCCTCCCCACCCAAAGGTAAATCTTCTGTCCACAAATCCTTGAGTACTAGCAAAAGTAATCCAGTTTGAGCATCTAGTAACTCGTGTTTTGTTTTATCATCTGGATAGTGTAGTTCGAAGTTAACTTGTACATAAGTATTACCATCGGCAAACAGCGGACGCTCACTAAATAAAGCCGTTTCAAACGCGCCACCTGTGAAGCGGTCAATCTTCACGCGATTCTGGATATACTCAAATGTTCCGCCCTGAATGGGGTGTTCTTCTACACGCACGCGACTGGCACTGAGCTTCTCGTTTTCACCATCTGCTCCATGTTCACCAAACAGGTCATTGACAATTCTATCAGCATGAGTTTTATTGATTGTATTAGCGATTTTTAATGCTCGCGCCCGTAATGCCCCGGCAAGGCTTGTGCCACTGAGTACAGGTTTCTCGTTGCTGGTCAGGTGTTCATTATCAGCAAAATCGGATGGCGCACGAATAAGAATGGAATCGCAGACTTGCAACCTCGCTTCAATACGCACATACTGGCGTTTGTCAGCCATGTTCTGCGCCAGTGCAAAAAAATCATCTTGTTTATCATCATCAGAATAAAGCTTATCACATAACCAAGCACTCAAAGCAATGGGATTGGTCATATCGTAAAAACAGACTTGCCAATCCTCAACATGTACTCGTCCATAGCCACGGTGTTTGCGCCCACCTAGCGGGATTTCGCCCTCCTCAAGTGCCTTCAACGCGGCGGCAAATGCGCCTATTAAATCGTCGCCATCCTCTTTATAGAGAACCAGTTCAAAG
>RFHA01000031.1 GCA_003696565.1 Chloroflexota bacterium | reverse complement strand
TTGATTATCGCTAAACGTTTGAATCTGGTCAACACACGTTTACCCGACGCTCATATTTTATTGCGTCTCATCTGGCTTTAAATCACCAGCTAGCCAGGGAATACCGTATCCCACAACAAGATGCCCTGCCTCTGCTAATGCTTTGCCAAGTTCATCCAGGTTCTGGAATGTCCACCAATGTGTTGCGGATGGCAAAATCGCCACGCCAAAATCTTCTACCACCAGCGCACTTAAATCTCGTCGTCGTCCATCTGTGCAAATCAGTGTTACTTTAAAGCGTGAAGGTTGCCCAACAGCCCACTCACTATCAACATAAGTCAACAACTGATACTCGATAACCGCCGTTAAATCATTGTTCATCTTTTTCAAAAAACGGAAACGCCCGCCTGCCCATTGCACTGGGCGTTCTTCTAATTCATAACCAGCGGCGGCATACGCCTGACCAACCACAGTCACCAAAATTGTACGGAAATAATCCGGCGTTATGTGAGACCCATCAGCCATGCATATCCTTTCGGGAATAATGTATCTAACAGCACTTGTGCTTTAAACGACGCAAAAACTTCTGGCAGAATGTAACTTAATTCCAATGTGGTTCGTCGTCCAAAAATCAGATCAAAAAACGAATAAAACGGGAATCCTGCATCACGACGATCATCTTCAGTTAATACACGCTGCACTGCTTGGATTACCCGTCCTTTTTCAAACGTCAGAATCACACCTGTCAGATCAAAGAAGTCAATCGTCAATGATCCTGTGTAGCCATGCGCAGCCGAGTTTTTGAGTCGCTTTTCTAAAACAGGAGCGATATGCATCAAAAATTCCCCCACATCCGAAACACGGATATACCAGGCATATACGTGTGGGAAGACCGAACTCGGTGCGGTCTTGCGAATCATGGTGTGGATCATATGATGTAAGCCACTTTCCAGATAAATTGTTTTTGGACGACGTTGAGAGTCTAATTCTGTTGTTTCTATAATCTGCTTCATCCCATTCAGCACATCATAAAATGTCTCCAGGTATGATGTTTTCTCCCCTACAACATATGCGTCCAATGATGCCCAATTTTCCCATATACGCGCCGCGATATAACCTACCGGTTCGCTCTCAGCATTAATAATCATATAAAACTTAGGCGTGTTAACTGCTTCACGATTTCGCTGCGTGATTTCAAACCGGAACATTGTCTCATCCCACACAGTGCCTAATTGCTGTGTTTTACCATACATATCTGACAACGACACCAGCAGCGGAATATCAGTTTTCACCGCTGAGCGCAGTGTAACCGTTGGGGACTCGATCTGTGGGATACTACTCAACCCAATCATTGACCGCGCACCTAGTTCCACCGACATAGCATACCCAAATCGACGATAATAATGTGGAATGCCAGTAATTGCCTGCACCAAATGCCTCAAAGCTTTACTCCGTTCATGTGCCGCATCCATCAAAGCCCGAACCAGCCCTCGCCGTCGATAATCTTTGTGCGTAGCAACCAATTCCACCCGCCCCACACCAAATGACACACCTTCATAATGCCACGTTTGTGGAATAAGCAATAAAGCAGAGACAATTTCATCCTGTTTGGCTGGGTCAACCACTACCCAAATATCATCCCATGTTACGGTAGGATGATTTTTATGAATGAGATCATATGCCCAGAGGTTTAATCGCCATGCGGCGGTGTCTCCTTCTGCTGCAAAAACAGATTCATAAAATGTCGGTAAATTAGTTCGATCTGACTCAACACCTTCACTCAGTGAGCGTAAAATCAAACCATCTTTTAACTCACGTTTCATCAGATGCACCGCCATATAAATGGCACAAGCATTTCCCAGTCGGATAAGCCACCATGGATACTGACTAATTTAGCTGGGTGCAACTTATCCACAAGTCGCACATTTAAGCGCGGAATCAGCAATAAATCTCCGCTACGATACTGTAGTTCTGGATGATGTTCCCCTACCCCAAACAAGCCGGCATCAATCGCTTGCGTCATCGGCACACAAGCAAGCTGTTCGCTATATTGCGTGTTAATTCGCTCAACCACAGACTGAATATCACGTAGATGTAACTGTGCTAACCGCGCCTCCGCACCATATGTCATAAATGTGGCAGACTCAATAACCGGATCAGCGGAAAGGTCAACTGCCACAGGTGCATCATGATGCCCATGATCAGCAATTAGCATCACTAACGTTTGTCCATCTTGAACCTCATCCGATGTGAGGATTGTTTGTAGCTGCTGCATTTGATAGCGGATTTCCTGCCGTGCATACACATTATCTGCGCCATAGAGATGTGCTAATTTATCGACATTAGGTAAATATGCACTAACATAACACCCCTGCCCACGTGTATCCCGCAAAACATCTCGCAAGCGATCCCATACATCGTTCAGACCACCATGTAAATAAGTGTGGTCATGTTCTATACCACGATGCAGTATTCGTGATAGACCTGTCCCCATAAGAGAGTAATCTAACAGCAGATAAGTTGGCACACCCATTTCATTGAGTCGTTGCGGAATAGATGGTTCAGTAACAAACGTATCGGCATCTACTCCCCAACGATTCAGCTCACCACCAGGATAATCCCCTAAAATCGGCTTAAAAAACAAGATATTGCTCATGGCGGCAACTTCACGCAAATACATCCAGGTGCCCACAATGCCATGCGTAACAGATGGCTTACCTGTCCAAAGAGTCGGTAAGGCGACAACGGTTGTGCTTGGCGCAATTGAAGTCAGTGGCAATACATCCCGCCCGCCATTAAGTGTTTGCACTGTTTGAGCTAATTCTGAGTCTTGTGCCATAAATTGCTTCAGCCGGTTATAGCTCAACCCATCACTCAAAAATAACACCACTCGTTGAGGTTGAGGCATATCCCCACCCCATACAGATGTGTCCAAACCACAACCAACTTCTACCCCAAAAAACCGCGCCACCGCTTGCGCCACATTTAAGATAGATAACCCATCATAATACGGATAGACAAGCTCATCTTGCCAGTTTACAGGTAAATCCAGCAAACGATTCGCCCGAATCCGCCGTTCAATTTCATTCATCAAAACACCTTCTCTCCATATTGTTTGAGCATGACTCCTAAAATGCGTGCAATGTTCCATGCATCGTCATGTCCACGATGATGCGTACCAACCAGTTCTAAACCAAGTTGGGTTAACGCCCGTGTCATCCCAATTCGCTTACCATTGTTCATCAAATTTGCATGTCGATCCTTGAGATTGATATGATGCTCACTAAACGGGTACGGCACATTAAAGCTTGCACACTGTGCTTGAAACATCTTACGATCATAATTCCCCCAACTCACCCAGGGAAACGATTTCGTTTGATAATCTCGCTGCAAAACAGCACAGGCTTCTGCAAAGCTCATGCCTTTATCAACCTGCTCCTGCGTCAGTGTGGTGAGCTTGGTACAATAATCACTGACTTTTGAGCGTGTTGGTCTAACAATTAAACTACGTTTATGAGATGGCGTATAATTTTCAAGATTCAGCCAGCACACACCAACTTCAATAATCTCATTTTGCTCTCCGGGGGGTGGGGATTTACGCCAGCAAGTTGCTTCAATATCAACGACAACAACTTTCATCAATGTAACAACCTTCTTAGATCATCAGGAGATGTAACAGGCATCTGACAGGTAAAATTCCGGCAGACATAAGCTGTTGGTTGTCCATTCTGCTGAATACGCCCATTCAACAACGGAATCACCGCTCCATCAACAACATTAACTGGAGATAAAGCCAAAATCGCATTTGGGCAATATGTTTCTGTCATAACAGCCATCAACGCCTGTGTTGTATCTTGGTCAGGATCACCAATAATGGCAATCTCATCAACACCTTGTACAAGCATATCCACCGCGTTAAGTGCCTCTCCAAAAGCCTGTGGATACTGCTTTAATGCTTCAGTGAGCAATTGTAACCCAAGCCTTGCAGCCTCATTATAATTCAAATTTCCAGTATAAGCCGCTAATCGCAACAGTTGCTTAGCCATCATACTATTACCTGATGGGACAGCGTTATCTTGTAAATTGCGCGGACGGACAATTAACTGTTCGTGGTCATCACGTGTGTCATAAAAACCACCATCGGCTGCAGTGAAATGTGCTAACACATCATCAGCTAGCTGAATTGTTGCAGCGAAATATCGTTCATCAAAGGTTGTTTGATACAATTCTAAAAGTCCATCAATTAGATTTGCGTAGTCTTCTAGATAAGCGTTGTACTTACTTTGACCATTTTTGTATGTCCGCAGCAACCGCCCGTCTTGAATAAGATTCTCTAGCAAAAAGTCCCCACAGCGAATTGCGGCTTGAGCATAATCCTCACGTTGTAACACGCGCGCCGCTTCTGCCAGGCTTGCCAACATCATCCCATTCCATGATGTCAAAATTTTATCATCCAGCCCAGGATGCACTCGATGCGTCCGAGCAGCATAGAGTTTATCCTTAATCCTGGATAGATATTCATGCAGTTGTGATACATCCAAGTTTAACCGATCAGCAACAACCTCATCTTCGTTAGGGACGTAGAGAATATTTTTCCCTTCAAAATTGCCACTACGGCTAATTCCCCAATATTCCACTGCGATCTTATATTCATCTTCATCAAGCAGTGAGGTTAATTCATCCACCGTCCAGACGAAAAATTTACCCTCTTCCCCTTCACTATCGGCATCCGTCGCACTGTAAAAGCCGCCTTCTGGTGCTGTCATTTCTCGGAGAATATAATCATAAATATCTTGAGCAATTGTGCGGGAAAAATCATCTTTCGTGATTTGCCAAGCATGAAGGTAAACACGGCTCAGTTGCGCATTATCATAGAGCATCTTCTCAAAATGCGGCACGAGCCAAATCGCATCCACGCTGTAACGTGCAAACCCGCCACCAATTTGGTCATAAATCCCCCCCATTGCCATCTTTTTTAACGTATGTGTCACCATATGAAGCGTGTACTCATCGCCAGTACGGAGGTAAGATCGCAACAAGTATTCTAAATTCATGGGTTGCGGGAACTTAGGCGCGCCACCAAATCCACCATAGAGTTTATCAAAAGAACGGGAGAAGTGTTCAACTGCTTTATCTAACAAAGTGTGATTAAATTCAGACGCATCCCCCCCAATATTCAGAACATCACGTTTAAGCATTTGAGTGAGGTTAGCAGCAGATTGTTCTACATCAGCTCGGCGGTTAACATACGCATCATGCACGCCGGCTAATACTTGCCGAAAAGACGGCATGCCGTAGCGAGGTTCTAGAGGAAAGTATGTTCCACCATAAAACGGTCTACCATCTGGCAATAGAAAGACCGTCATGGGCCACCCGCCCCGTCCTGTCATAGCTTGAACCGCTTGCATATAAATATCATCAATATCTGGGCGTTCTTCTCGATCAACCTTAATATTGACAAACCAGTCATTCATCATCTGGGCAGTGGGTTCATGCTCAAAACTCTCATGCGCCATCACATGACACCAATGACATGCGCTATACCCTACACTGAGCAAAATCGGCTTATCTTCCGTACGTGCTTTTTGTAGGGCTTCTTCTCCCCAGGGATACCAGTCTACCGGATTGTCCTTATGTTGTAATAGATAAGGACTCGTCTCATACTGTAAACGGTTCATGTTTCATCCTATTACACAAACATCATCTGATGAATTGTGCCATAGGATACCTATCCTCACCATGTTAAAAGCTGCGGTGGCTCATCATCTTTTTCATCCTGCTGCCAGAATGTCTCTAACCAATTTAAAAGTTTTGTTGTTACTTCTGGGGTTAAGCGTGCCGCTGCTTCAAAATGACGCGGCGAAAAAGCATAAAAATTTGTATAATATTTGCGTGTAATACAAATCACATAGTCACTTTCCCAGCGAGAAGGACCCCATAAAAAGGCTAGCCCGCCTTGGTCACGTCGCATGAGTTCTAGCCAACGGGTACGGTCTGTATGATTAAGATCATCTAAGCGAAAACGCAGTGTCAACATAGACCCAAAAGTAAAAGAAAGCTGAACAACATGATTTGTCTTATCTGCCTCAAAAATAATCGCCGCCGCGCCATCTGGTGTAGACAGTTCTGCAACACCACGCTCCTTGCGTGTCCCTAACGTTCGTGTTTTAATAACAGACATTAAGGGGGTGGTACTGAACCGTTCAGAAAGTTCCACAGCTAAATCGATTTCTCCATTAAAAAATTGCTGTAATGCCCAAGGCGGGTCTATTTGTGGGGCGACAGCAGTCTGCTGTTTACTAACGATAATTGGTTCAGACTCTTCCAACGCCATGATCGCCTTGGTTAGTGCCTGTTTTTTATCTTTCAACGGGGGCACTTTGATGGGCGGAATATCTGGCGTGGGGTTTTCTTCTGGTTGTGTCGTTTGTTTTTCTTCTGACATCTAATGTATCCCTAACAATCTTCCTGTAGATTATAGATGATGCTTTGCAGACAAACAAACGAAAACACACTTGCGTTGTTCTAATATTCTTCTACTATAGTGTTTGTATCCCTACTTTGAATATAAGGGTTTTAAACTGAGATGCAGTTTCCAAATAACAATAACAAAGATCAAAATAGACCACCGGGTGAACCACCCAATCCACAACAAAATCCTGATCCAGATTGGCGCAAATGGTTTTGGCCCATGGTGTTCGCTTTTCTGCTCATCTGGTTATTCCTCCAATTAATGGGAGGGGTCAGCCCTATGTCGGGCGCGAGCAGCACCATCACCTATGATGAGTTGCTAAACCAGGCACAAGCCGGCAACGTACAAAGTATCATCATTAATGTTGACGGCAATAGCGCAGAAGGTATCTTTGCCCAAACAATCACATTAAACGGCAGCGCGCCAATCAAAAATTTCACGCTCACTGTCCCTAGTGAGCAATCCCCCGCATTTGATACATTGATCAATGTTTTAGATGCAAACGGGGCACAGATTGAATTAGATACCACTGAAATTTCTCCGTTCTGGAGTATTTTAGCAACATGGGGCCCATTAATTCTTATCATCGTTTTCTTCATTTGGGTGTCACGTCGTGCGCAGCGTCAGATGGGGAATGCGATGGGCTTTGGGCGCACTCAAGCACGTGAATATACCTTAGAACGCCCACAGGTGACTTTTAATGATGTGGCAGGGCAAGATGCCGCCAAACGTGAATTAGTGGAAATTGTGGATTTTCTGCGTGAACCGGATAAATATATTGCACTAGGCGCACGTATTCCCCGCGGTGTGTTATTAATAGGACCACCCGGAACCGGTAAAACATTATTAGCACGCGCTGTTGCTGGGGAAGCTAACGTCTCATTCTTCAGCATCGCAGCATCAGAGTTTGTTGAAATGTTCGTCGGTGTTGGGGCATCTCGCGTGCGTGACCTATTCCGTCGTGCAAAAGAAAATGCTCCGAGTATCGTGTTCATTGATGAAATTGACGCGGTTGGTCGGCAACGTGGTGCTGGTCTTGGTGGTGGGCATGATGAGCGCGAACAAACACTCAATCAAATGCTGGCAGAAATGGATGGCTTTGACCAGAACGAGAGCGTTATTGTGATGGCAGCAACCAATCGCAATGATGTACTTGATCCCGCATTGTTGCGTCCAGGGCGTTTTGATCGACAAGTGACGGTCGGATTGCCAGACCGCAAAGGACGTTATGAAATTCTCAAAATTCATACACGTGGCAAACCTCTTGACCACACCGTTGATCTGGAGAGTCTATCTCGCGGGACAATCGGCTTTTCTGGGGCGGATTTAGCCAACTTAGCCAATGAAGCAGCACTAAATGCTGCACGGCGTAATGCTAAGAAAATTTCTATGCGTGATTTTTCTGATGCGTTTGACCGCATTGTACTTGGGACGGAAAGCCCACCGCTTTCTGACCCGCATGAGCGTAAAGTGGTAGCCTATCATGAAGCAGGTCATGCATTAGTTGCAGCTTTAACCCCCAAAGCCGACCCCGTGCTAAAAATTACAATCGTACCGCGTGGGCAAGCATTGGGTGTAACCGCACAAATGCCAGATGATGATCGGCGCAATTATGCCAAGAGTTATTTAGATGCCCGGATGAAAGTTCTACTTGGTGGGCGTGCAGCCGAGGAAATTATCTTTGGTGAAGTCACAACAGGTGCAGAAAATGACTTACGACGTGTAACCGATCTTGCGCGTCGTATGGTTGCTCAGTTTGGTATGAGTGATGTTTTGGGGCAAGTCAATTTTGGTGATGACGACCGTCAACCGTTCCTAGGTTATTCCATCTCTCAAGGGCGGCACTATAGCGAGGAAACAGCAGCTAAAATCGACCGTGAGGTCAGCCGGATCATCAAAGAAACCTATGAAGCGACACGAGACTTACTCAAAGAAAATCGCGATAAATTAACAGCATTAGCTGAAGAACTGCTTATACATGAGGTGATCGAACAGCAAGAAATGCTCCGTATTCTAGGGTTGGAATTTGAAGATGTCCTACCTGATGATCCTGACCGTGCAGAACGAGTCCGTAAGCGTAGTGGACACTTTTCTCTAAGCAACGGCGGCAGTGACGAAAACCCTGTTCCCACCCAGGATGAAAAACAAGACGATTAGACAACGAAAATCCCCGATTGATTTGATCGGGGATTTTGATTAAACACACTTAACATGCTTATTGTGCAGCTTCTAATTCTGCTTTGTGTCGTTTGATAATCTCTTCTTGCAGATGCCCAGGCACGCGCTCATAGTGTGAAAATGTCATTTCATAAATACCACGTCCGCCAGTCATGGAACGCAGATCATTACCATAACGCAGCATTTCTGCCAATGGCACTTGTGCTTTTACTACACTGCGATTCGCCACTGTATCCATACCCTGAACACGTCCGCGCCGTGTGTTAAGATCACCCATAATATCGCCCATCATGCTCTCTGGTACGGTGATCTTTACATCCATAATCGGTTCCATTAACACAGGAGAAGCCGATAAAAACGCTTCTTTGAAAGCTTCACGCCCGGCAATTTGGAAAGCAATATCTTTTGAATCTACCGGATGCTCTTTACCATCAAACACAACAACTTTAACGTCCACAATTGGGAATCCTGCCAAGACTCCGTCTTTTAGCACCCCTTGAATACCTTTATCAATTGAGGGCAAGAAACTGCTGGAAATCGCCCCGCCCACAATTTGGGTTTCATAAACGTAGCCTTCACCGTGGTTAGGGAGAACACGTAAGCTAACCTCCCCAAATTGCCCAGCACCACCACTTTGCTTTTTATGGCGATAGGTTGCTTCTGCCTCTTTGGTCACCGTTTCTTTATATGGTACTTTGGGCATTTCGGTATCAATACCAACCCCCAATTGTTGGGCGCGGCTAATTGCCAAAGAAACATGAGCTTCCCCCATTCCTTCTAGCAGAATCTGCCGCGTATCCGGGTCTTGCCGCCAACGCAGCGTTGGGTCTGCATCACACAAGCTAGTCAGCACAGACCCCATTTTCGTGCTATCCGCCTGAGTGCGTGGCGTTAACGCAACAGCATACAGTGGCTCTGGGAATTGCGGTTTGAGAATATGAAAATTGTTGCCTTTCTTCACAAATGAGTTGCCTGTTTTTGTATTGCTGAGCTTCGCCACCACACCAATATCACCCGCATGGAGTTTTTCAACAGGGAAAGTCTCTTTGCCACGCATGACCATCAGCGAATTAAAGCGTTCATCTGTTTGGGTATCCACATTATGATAAGTGCCCCCGGATTCAACATGTCCGGAGAAGATGCGGAAATAATTGATTGTTCCCACATATTTATCATTGGTCGTCTTAAAGACATAGACTGCCAACGGACCGTCATCCGTCTGTGGGGGGCGCAAATAATCAATTTCATCACTGCCGTCACGTTGAATTCCTACTCGTCTCACATCTGGAGATGAGGTATAGACAATCAACGCTTCCATTAAGGGGATTGTGCCAATATTTTTAGTACCAGATGTAACAAAAACAGGCACAGTGTTTAATTCATGATTCCGTGCAGCCTTACGCATCCCCATACGGACTTCATCTGGGGTAAGTTCTTCTTCTGCAAAATATTTCTCAATGAGTTGATCATCAGCTTCTGCAGCAGCCTCTACTAATGCCAAATGTGCTTCTTCCACCACGTCGCTCATCTCAGCTGGTAGATCAGAACGGTCTTTACCTTCGTTATAGTATGCTTTCCGTGTTAAGACATTCACCACACCCTTAAAATTTGCTTCTTTGCCTATAGGTAGCATCACAGGGATAAATTTGTGGTCGTCATATAGTTCACGTAGTTGGTTTAAGGTGCGGTCAAAATCAGCATTTTCACGATCCATCTTATTGATCACAACAATGATTGGCTGCTGATAAACCTTAGCATATTCCCAGGCTAGTTCAGTACCAACTTCCACACCAGCAACTGCATCTACCACCACAATAACCGCATCCGCTACACGAATCGCGTTTTTTACTTCTCCCTGAAAATCGGTGTAACCAGGGGCATCTAGCATGTTAATTTTGTGATCGTTATATTCCAGAGGTATTAACGAGGTGGAAAGGGAAATGCCGCGCTCTTTTTCGTCCTCTTGCCAATCAGAGACCGTCGTCCCATCTTCGACTTTTCCCATGCGGTTGATTGCACCTGTGTTAAATAACAGAGCTTCTACCAGAGACGTTTTACCACATCCCTGATGACCGACTAGGGCGACATTTCTAATCTGTTCCGTTTTATAGACTCTCATAATAAAAAAACCTCCGGCTAATAGTTGATTATTTAGTTGAATGTTCAACCTATAACAGTGTTATTTTAACATTTCATAGAATTTTAAATCCGTGTTAAACGTTTGTCAAAGAAATGACGATTGTCACATCATCAAGATGATGAACCAATATCCACATCTTCACCAGTTTGTCATCAATCTAACGTGGCTGATCCTCTATTATGCGTGTTACAATACGCACATCATATATGACCACCACAGGGATAAGTTGAATGGTGACTCAAGTCAAAAAAGATTTTCTGTTTAGAGGTAGTTTGGCGGATATTGATGACGACGTTGCCGAACTCATCCGGCATGAAACCGCCCGTCAGGCACGTTATCTCATCATGATTCCGTCAGAAAGCACTGTGCCCCAAGCCGTGCGTGAGGCGTTAAGCTCAGCATTCCACAATATTTATGCCGAGGGTTATCCGTTAGAATCAACCCGCACACTGACAGAGGATGAAATTCTTGACTATAACGCCCGCTTACCAGAATTTCGTCGTCAAAGCGATGAGCGTTATTACAAAGGGACAGAATACGCCGATATTGTAGAAGCGTTAGCTCGTCGTCGTGCAGCAGAGGTTTTTGCCGCGAATGGCATTCCACCCGAAGGATTATATGTTAACGTTCAACCACTTTCTGGTGCTCCTGCCAATAACGCTGTTTATACTGCCCTGCTAAATGTAGGAGATACCGTCATGGGCATGGATTTGATCCAAGGCGGTCATTTGACACATGGCAGTCCAGTAAACCGCAGCGGTAAATTTTTTAACATCATCAGTTATGGTATCAACCCTGAAACGGGCGATATTGATTATGACCAGATGATGCAGCTTGCACTGGAACACAAACCCAAAATGATTATCGGCGGTTATAGTAGTTTTCCCTATCAGGCAGATTGGGCAAAATATCGTGAGATCGCTGATGCTGTTGGGGCATATTTGTTGGCAGATATTGCACATGTGGCTGGTTTAGTGGCAGCTGGAGAATATCCCAGCCCCGTCGGTATTGCCGATGTCGTCACATTCACTACGCATAAAACGCTCAACGGTCCACGTGGTGCCATCATCATCACCCATAACAAAGCCATTGCTCGTAAAATTGATCGTGGCGTGTTCCCTGGCGAACAAGGCGGACCACATGTTAACCAAATTGCTGCGCTTGCTGTCGCCCTCAAATTGGCAAAAACCGATCAATTCCGTGAGCTTCAAGCACAAACTGTCATCAATGCAAAGCGTTTATCTGATCGCTTATCACAACGTGGATTAAAGATCGCTTATGGTGGAACAAATACCCATCTGCTAAGCATCGACCTGACGACTATTCAGGGTGCAGATGGCACAACCCTAACAGGGGATATGGGGGCGCGTATTCTGGATTTAGTCGGTATCGTCGCTAACCGTCAGACCATCCCCGGCGATACCAGCGCGCTACGTCCTAATGGGATACGCCTGGGCACACCTTGGATTACACAACGAGGCTTCCGCGAGGCTGAAATTGATACTCTAGCGGATATCATCGCAGATGTTTTACTATCATGTGAGCCATTCAAATATCATGGGCGTAAACGTGCAGAAGAGCGCGCCAAAATTCCTTTTGATATACTACAAGAAGCGCGTATTCGCGTTCGTGATTTAGCGATGAGCGTTGGTATTGATACCGATGTTGTTGCGGATGATTATCCACACTTCCATTATCGTGATTCAATTGATGACTCAACACCATACACATTACAAATCAGCGGTGAAGTTGCTGGACAATTCCTATATCACACACTAACCAGTGACGTTTTCGCACTTCAGGTTGGTGATAGCCAGCCCACTGCCGTTCTGAGTCCGGATGGTCATGTTCTAAGTTTAGGCACGGTTGAGCGAACCGCAGAGGATGTTTATCAACTGACTGTTAATCAGAACGCAGGCACCATTGCCGCGTGGTTGCGCTCCATTTCTGACGGATTTGTGATAGTCAGACCACATGACCCTTATGCGAAAATTGCCGGTTATGTCGATGTTCAAGTTATTGGACAAAGCGAACAACAAGCTGTAGATTCGCAAACTGTTTATGCACTCAACAAAGCATTTTTCGTTGGGATGGATGGTGAATATTTTACTGGTGGCGATGCTCTACCTCAATTCACTTGGCATGAGCCAGAAAATACTACATTAAAAACCACCATACTTTACCAGTTGCATCAATCACTAGGGGCTAAAATGGTGCCCTTTGCAGGTTATGATATGCCCGTTTGGTATTCATCTGTGATGGACGAGCATCTTGCCGTGCGAAACCATGCCGGGGTCTTCGATGTCACCCATATGGGTGTATTTGATGCAAAAGGAAGAGATGCGGCTGTATTTTTGGATGCCGTCACAACCAATGATGTGCTTGGATTAAAGGTCGGGCAATCACATTACACCTACCTACTAGATATAGATGGCGTACCAATTGACGACTTAATGATTTATCGTCTAGCACAGGATCACTTCCTGGTTGTTGTTAACGCAGCAAATAACGATAAAAACTGGGCTTGGCTCAACGCTATCAAAAATCATGCTGCGATGATCGATCCTAAACATCCCTGGCGGAAAGTACCTAACAATTTTACATTGCGTGACCTGCGAAACCCAACCACAGGGGCAGACATGTGTGTCGATATTGCACTACAAGGACCGGCTAGCAAGGATATTTTATTGAAACTGGGTGGTTCAGAGGCAGATCAAAACGCGGTGGTAAAACTTCCGTGGGCAGGGATCACTCGCGTTACCTTAGGCGGTTTTGATCTTATCGTCTCACGCACGGGTTATACGGGAGAACGTGTTGCCTATGAGTTATTTGTCCATCCTGATAAAGCCCCTGAGCTGTTCAAGGCATTAATTGATCTGGGCGCAGTTCCTTGTGGTTTAGCCGCCCGTGATAGCCTAAGAATAGAAGCAGGTCTCCCACTTTATGGTCATGAATTAGCGGGTGAACTCTCACTTGATCCAGCTGATGCGGGCTTTGGTGCATATGTCAAACTATGGAAGCCTTTTTTCGTCGGCAAGGATGCCCATATTGCCCGCGAAAAGAAGCGCGATGCTGAAGTTGTCCGATTCCGGTTGGATACAAAAGGCGCACGCCCGCCACATCCTGGCGATCCATTAGTTGATTCAAAGGGGCGTGTTGTTGGGATTGTCACAAGTTGTAGTATCGACAAAGAAGGCTATCAACTAGGGCAAGCATATGTCAAATTAGAGTTCACAAAAGAAGACACACAACTTGGTGTGTTTGGAGGGAGTAATCGCACAAAAGCAATCAGTTTTGATGAGGTTAGATTCGGCAAAAAATTCCCCACACCAGAACGTGTAACGATACTTAGCCGCTTCCCCAAATAACCATCACCTAACTAACCAGACTACCCCAAAAACTCGCTTATGATATGGGGTAGTCTGATCAATTTATTGCAACCAAGCGATTAAAACTGAAAGTGTCAACGGACTCAGCAAGGTTGATACCATAATCAAGTTTAATGCGAGATCACGATCCAGATCAAACTCCGTTGCAAAGACAATAGTCAGTACAGCTGTAGGGGTACTTGCTTCAATAATAAAAGCTGTGCGAGCTTCTGCCTCTAACATAAAAAGTGCTGCCAGTGCAATGGCAATAAATGGCGCAATTAACAATCGCAGCCCCACACCGGTTGCAACTAAATTCAACCTGTCAAAACGTGCAAAATGCCCCAACTGCAAGCCCAGCATAATCAACATCATTGGAATAGCCGCATCTGCTAAACGAGCCGATGAACGCGCTAAAGGTAATGGTAATTCAATTTCAAGCGCACGCAACGCAAATGCCAATACCACCCCATAAACAGCTGGTGTTTTTAAGACATTCATAAACGATTCACGGGGAGAAGATCGTCCATTAGATGCCACAAACACCCCAAGCGAATAGTTGAGTGTGACATTAGCAATAAACACCACCGCCGCGCGGCTCAACACCGCCTCCCCAAAGGCAAATGCCACCAGCGATAAGCCATAATTACCGGCATTAAGGCAAAAAGCGGAAAGCATAACATTGGAACGTTCAACGGGAGTTGCGTGTTGAAAACGTAAAACAATAAATGCCAGTGACAACATCACAAGTTGAAAAACAATCGTTGTCACATAAAGCGCAAGGATTTCACCACCATCAATATCACTGCTATATAGCAAATAGAACACCAAGGACGGCGATAATACGTAAAAAATAACTGTACTAATTGGCTTTGGATCAATTTTGAAACCACGCCCAACAGCAAATCCTACACCTGCAATAAGCAGAATTGGTGCAATGTTATCAATAAATATCTGGATTAATTCAAGTATCATGGCGGGGAGTATAGCGAAGATTATGAAGCCGCGCTATAGCCAGCAAAAAAGCATGGTAAGTCCCTTTGTTACCATGCTTTTTTAATAGAAAAAGTCGGTTACTGCCAATCCACTAAAGGTTGATGTCAATGTGATTTCATCACAGGCGCACAGCACAGCACTAGTTGCTTTGCGGCTTTCACCTCATCCAAACGGCGAACAGGTGTGACATGCGGTGCCTCATGCAATAAGTCAGGTGTTTCATGCGCTTCCCGAGCAATGGTCTTCATTACGTTAATGAATTCATCTAGCGTTTGCTTGGTTTCAGTTTCTGTTGGTTCAATCAACAGAGCTTCTTTAACGATCAACGGGAAATAGTTAGTTGGTGGATGAATACCGTAATCCATCAACCGCTTAGAAATATCCAAAGCATGAATATCCTCGACATCACTAAATCGTCCTTCCATCACAAACTCATGCCCACAAATGCGTGGATATGGCAGGTGATAAGTATCCTTTAGCATCGCTCGCACGTAATTGGCGTTTAGCACAGCATGACGGGTAACATCCTTAAGACCCGATGCGCCGTAAGCACGAATATACGCATAAGCACGGATGTGCATGCCAAAATTACCCCAAAACGCTTTAAGTTTTCCGATGGTTTTAGGTGGTTCAACCAAACCATAGAGTGGGGCATCATCATCCGGCTCGATAATTTCAACAACCGGACCCGGACGATAGTCCATCAATCGCTCAGCGACACCAACCGCGCCACACCCTGGTCCTCCACCACCATGTGGCGTAGAGAAAGTTTTATGGAGATTATAGTGCATCACGTCAAAGCCTAATTCACCGGGCTTAACCACACCCATCAGCGCGTTCATGTTCGCGCCATCCATATACATTAAGCCACCGGCTTCATGCACAGCTTCTACCACTTCCAAAATATGACTTTCAAACAAGCCCAACGTGCTCGGTACAGTAATCATCATTCCCGCGATTTGATTTGCTAGTTCACCGGTGCAAACCGTCTTGAGCGCGTCTAGGTCAACATTTCCATCAGAATCGGACGGCAATTCAATAACTTCCATCCCTGCCATTGTCACCGTTGCGGGGTTTGTTCCGTGTGCGCTATTTGGTACCAAAATTTTAGTCCGTTGCGCGTCGCCCCGATCCAAATGATATTTACGGATCATCAAAATGCCAGCGAATTCACCTTGCGCCCCAGCCGCTGGTACTAAGCTGACACCAGCAAAGCCAGCAATCTCCGCTAACCAAGTTTGCAGATCATACATTAACGCCAGCGCGCCCTGCGTCCCTGCTGTATCAGTCAGTGGATGCAACAAGGCAAACCCGGGCAATCGTGCCATATCCTCATTGATTTTGGGGTTATATTTCATCGTACAAGACCCCAACGGATAAAATCCGGTATCGATCGCATGATTCAACTGGCTAAGGCGCACAAAATGACGGACAACCTGCATCTCACTCACTTCCGGTAATTTTAGGTCATCACGCATCAATTCTGTAGGCAGGTCGCTTTCTGGCACGTCACATTTTGGTAAATTTACCCCAATGCGCCCGGGTGTACTGATCTCATAAATTAATGGTTCAAGTGCATTTGTTTTTTCGATTGTTTGAGGTGCATCCATTATTTCACCTCCCGCAGCACATCCACCAGCGCATCAATTTCATCACGTATGTTCATCTCTGTGACGCATAATAGCATTGTGTTTTTAAGGTGTTTGTAGTCTTTCTCTAAATCATATCCTCCAATGATGCCCTCGTTGATCAAGCGGTCATTAATTTGCTGAACAGGCATAGGGCACTTCACCATAAATTCATTAAAGAACGGTTTAGAAAAATCCACACTAAATCCATTCAATTCATCAATTTCTCTAGCGGCATAATGGGCTTTATGATAGTTCAATTCACCAACTTGGCGTAATCCATTTTTACCCATTAGTGATAGATAAATTGCAGCAGCTAGTGCCATCAATCCTTGATTGGTGCAGATATTGCTAGAAGCTTTCTCTCGCCGAATATCTTGCTCACGTGGACGCAAGGTCATCACAAAAGCACGTTTGCCTGTAGAATCAGTTGTCTCGCCGATAATACGTCCTGGGATTTTACGCACATATTTTTCTTTGACGGCAAAAAAGCCTAAATATGGTCCGCCAAAACTCAAGGGCACACCCAATGGTTGCCCTTCCCCAACAACAATATCTGCCCCTAAAGCCCCTGGACTTTTGAATAAACTTAATGCCATGGGATTGACAACCATCACCAGCAGCGCGCCAACCTCATGCACTTTATCCGCCAACTGTTTTAGATCATCGATTTGTCCAAAGAAATTTGGATAACTAACAGCAAGCATTGCAGTATTATCGTCGAGCATGTCAATTAAATCTGGAATGTCAGCATGTCCATTATCCCCCACAATTTTAAGATCACGCCCTTGATGATACGTGCGCAACACCGCACGATATTGTGGATTAATGGCATGGCTGAGGATGATCTTATTACGCTTGCCGCGTGTCGCATCTAGTGCGACAGTTACAGCTTCAGCTAAACTCGTCGCACCGTCATAATGGCTAGCATTCGCAGCATCCATCCCAGTCAAGGCACACATCATGCTTTGATATTCAAAAACGGCTTGGAGCGTACCTTGGCTCACTTCTGGCTGATATGGTGTATAGGCGGTATAAAATTCGCCGCGCATCAACATATGATTGACAACAGATGGGATAAAATGATGATATGCCCCAGCCCCACGGAACAGCACAAAATCCCCAGCGTGTTCATTGGCTTCTGCCAAAGCCTGCATTTCTGCGGCAATTTCCATTTCACTCAATGGCTCCGGCAAGTTCAAATCTGGAAAACGGTGGCTAGCTGGCACAGCATCAAAGAGGTCTTCAATTGTCGTCACACCTATAGCAGAGAGCATCTGCTGGCGTTCAGCTTCTGTATGAGGTATATAGCTCACGTCTAACGATCCTCACAATACGCAGCATAATCATCCGCACTCATCAAATCAGATGTATCCGCCTCGCTCGTCAGTTCAATTTTGAGCAACCAACCATCTCCATATGGATCAGAGTTAATAAGTTCAGGCTCATCTTCTAAGCGAGTATTAACCTCTAACACTTTTCCGGCAACGGGTAAATAAATATCACTGGCAGCCTTAACCGACTCAACAGAGCCAAAAACCGCCCCTTTTTCAAAGGTGTCACCTACTTCCGGCAATTCAACATACACAATATCATTAAGCGCGTCTTGCGCATAATCTGACAATCCTACCACTGCCGTATTACCGTCAATGCGTACCCATTCATCGCTTTTTGCATACTTTAAATCAGACGGGAAATTCATTATCAGCCTCCTTAAACACTATGAAACAAAAAAGCGAACAGTGGATGCTGTTCGCCTGTTGATGGTAAGCCCATGTCCAGATCATCATGGTTAACAGTTCCTTTTGCCTGAGAGTTTCACGGTCAGACCAGCTTACTCACCGCTTGCCCCTTCGGCGACTTATTTTGCAATAAGTGCTCTCACTGAAAACCGCTGTCTTATGAATTGTATCCAGATTGAATGGGAATGACAAGTTAAATATCTAGCCAGTCAAACAAAGCCTGGCAAACGTCATCCGTCAGAAAGAGATTAAAACAAATGTGCCCTGTCGCGTCTGCAACAATTGTCGGACGAATAACCAACCCCTTATCTGCCTGTAACCCCATCGCCAAATAAGCTTGTCCGGTTCCAACCTGGCGTGTTGTTTGTAAGCCTTCAACTGGTTGCATCTTAGACAACACGCGAACCACCTCTGCAAAACGTGGACGCATAGCAATTTCAATGGGACCATAGCTGGCGGAAATTGAAAGATAGCTGCCTTCTCGACGCATTGAAAGCCGCGTTGAGGTTAAATCATCCTGCTGAGCTGATAGCGTAATAATACCTGTCTCATGATCAATAACAACATGATCGAGTGTTTTGAAATTCCGCATCGTCCATAGCCTTCACTTGATGAAATTATTGGGAGATTATAACATGGTTTGTTGTTAAATTCGTACACTTGAACAAGCAAATATCCGGTAGAATAAAACATGCCAGAGTTACCAGAAGTTGAGACCATTGTTAGAAACTTACGAAAACCGCTCATTGGACGGCGTATTATCAGTATGTGGTACGATTGGGAAAAGACAATCCATAGTCCGGAACCAACCGATTTTGCCGCACGCATCACTGGACAGACAATCCAATCTATTAACCGACGTGCCAAATATATCTTGTGTGAGCTAAATCATGATGTGCTGGTTATTCACCTAAAAATGACTGGGCGTTTATATGTGGCAGATGCCGGTGTGGTACATGATGCTGACCGGTGGGTACATTTCCAGCTTGATCTGGATAATGGCAAACAACTGCGTTTTTCTGATTCGCGCAAATTTGGCAAGGTTTACCTGACAAACAATATTGAAACAATCACTAGTAAATTAGGACCAGAGCCGCTTGATGATAGCTTTAAACAGGATGATTTTCTGCTGCGCATTCGGCGTTATCAACGTACAATTAAATCATTATTGTTGGATCAAACATTTATTGCAGGCATCGGTAATATTTATGCGGATGAGGCGTTGTTTCGTGCGCAAATTCACCCCCAACGCCAGAGTGATACATTAACAAATGACGAAATACAACGGCTTTATGGTGCCATACGTAATGCCCTGAACGCCGGAATTGACCATGAGGGGGCAAGTATCAACTGGTATCGTAAACCGGATGGCTCAAAAGGAGCATCACAGGATTATTTATTGGTTTATGGAAAAGCGGATCAACCATGCCCACGATGCGGCATGTCAATTAAAAAAATTCGGGTGGCACAACGTGGTACCCACTTTTGTCCAAACTGTCAAAAATAAGGGATAGATTATGTTTCAGATAGCCCCCTTTTTACAACGCCCTGGTGATCAACCTTTCAGCATAGAAAATCAGTTCAGTGATTTTTTCAGCCAACTCCCAACAGGGTTATTTGTGATGGTATGTGGCTCTAGCATTTTATTGCTGGCAGCATTTGCATGGTTTATTTACTTCAAACCGTTATATAAAGCCCGTAAGAACCGCCAAGAAAACCCCACCCCACAAGTTGATGAGTCAATGGAGATTCCTGCCATGAAACGTAAACCCAAGAAAAATGATTTTGATGACCTGCCTGATTTAGATATGTTGCTAGACCCATCCTCCCTTGCCAAAGAATTACCCCCCATAGATGATACGCCAGAAGCAGCCCCTAAAAAACCTGCACCAATGCGTTATCAACGTGGTAATGTCCGGGTCAAAATGGATAATGGCGCAACTATTCCCGCAGAAGAAGTTTTAAGTGTATTGCGTGATCCGCGGGATGGGCGACTAATTGTGCAGATCAATAACACCGGCTATCGGAGTTTGGTTGATGCCCCAAACACCAAAGAGACTTTTATCAAAATCATGCGTGAGTTATCCGATGTGGTAAACAAGCCAGATAATAACCC
>RFHA01000250.1 GCA_003696565.1 Chloroflexota bacterium | reverse complement strand
ATCGAAGGCATCACACTATACGGTACGCCGGTTCCATTGGATGAAGGGTTCTATCAGGAAACAAACCCAGAAATCCGGTATACTGGCACATGGGCGACTTTCACCGGTTCAAACTTGAGCGGTGGGGCAGCGCGTTCGGGTGCGCCAAACGCTGAAATTAACTTTCTCGTCACTGGTAATGCAGTCACGCTTTATCATCGCCGCGATACCGGTGTGAGCCGTAACGTTGAATTCTGTGTCATTCCGACTGTTGGGTCACCAGTTTGTACGAACTACAACCTCAACGGCTCGCCGCTGTTGGATCAAGTTCCTATCACGATCTACGGATTAGGCGAGGGCACACATACTATTCGGATTACTAACAAAGATGCATCATACTGGTTGGTCTTTGACGCGATCCAAGTGCATTAAGTTAGGATAAATAACATCAAGCAGTGAGGCGGACACCCCGCCTCACTTTGATTGTTCATGTGTGTCAGTTTATACAAACTTCTCTTTAATAAGGAAAATCTATGCGTATCATATTGACAATGGTTATTGTGTTATTTTCTGTAGCTGCCTGTGGCTCATCTTCTGATGAAGAACCTGGCGAACTTCCCACACGGTTCGTTCCACCTTCTCAAATTACACCAGAAACAACCGATGTTTTAGTTGAACTAACCTCAGAAGTAACGCCGGAAATCACACCAGAATCCACTGAAATCGTGGCAGAACCCACACCAGAACCCTTAATTCAACTTGAAGTTACAATAGAAGTCACCTCAGAACTTGAACCCGAAGTAACCCCAGAGCTACGTTTAGCAGAGACATTATATGATATTCAGATAGGAGATTTAATTTTAATTGAAGGACAATTAACAGACCCACCAGGTGATGATATTGATGTGCAATTGGTTTTGGTGGATCAAATAGGCAATGTCATAGATGTTCTTAGTTCAGGGAATTATATCCCACCCCCATATTTTGGCGCGACAGTTCAATTGCCTGCAATGGTTGTTGAATCAACATCTGGAGAAATGGCACTATCTGCGGTCGCTTTACCAACAGTAATTGCCACCCCAAACCCCGATACCATGTTAACCCCACAACCACAACCAACTGGATTATCTGAGCTTAGGCGATTATTGCTTAATCCTGCATTGCAAGGTTATGAAGTTGTCCATTTTTCAGGAAACCCGTTGGCAGGGTGGTCTGTTCAGTTGCTTGACCCCACAAAGACAGAATTTGTATCTTATACCATCGGCACAAATGGTGGAAATTGGTCAGAAGTCCCCTGGCAATTTACGGAAGTCGCACCACAAGACGCTATCCCGCTGGATATTAACCGAGTCACGGTGGATACTGATGAAGCCCTTCAAAATTATCAAGATAGCTTGATACAACTGCAAAGCCTAACATTAAGCCTACAAGTCGTTGATGATCGCTTGGTTTGGGTCATTGATCTTGCCGATGGTGAGTCAATCACGATCCGTGCCGAATAGTAGATAATCGTTTTTTAATCCACAAGCGCATTCGCCGTATGAATGCGCTCATTCCTTTTTTACGCAGGATATCCCATCCTAACAGAAACATTCCACGATAGATGAGCAAACGCCGGATCAATGAGCTAATTAAAAACGAACTATGATGTTTTTGTGTGATGATTTTACGCCCTTGTAATGATGTATCCTCACCTGTGCGCGACATCTGGTTGGCATGCATCCGAAACACCCCAAACGCATGACTGCTATACCCGATATGCTGTGCCGTATGAAACAGACGAATAATCCAATCCCAATCGCCCGTTGTCGGCAAGCTGAGATCAAAGTAGAGCGCGTTTTGATGAAGAAAAGGCACAGATACAAACAAAGAACAGTGTTGAATGTAGCTTACATGCCGAATAAGCCAACGCGATGGTTTCCAATGTGGATCAAGGTTTGGTAATGGATTACCGTCTTCATCCATACGCAAGGTACGCCCATAGAGTATTTGGCTCATTGGATTTTGTTTCCAATAATTAGCAACCGTTTCAAAAACATCCGCGGAGGCAAATTTATCATCTGCGTTGATAATGCAAAGCACATCCCCTGAAACAGCTTGTATAGCTTGATGCAAGGTTGGATATTGCCCTTGGTTCTCATGTTGCCACCAGCGCACGAAGGCATGTTCTTGGGCGTACGCTTCTAAAATTTGCGGGGTGTTATCTGTGGAGCCATCATCAATGATGATATGCTCAAATGGGGGATAGGTTTGCCCCACAATACTCTCGATCAAATCCGGTAGATATTGTGAGGCGTTATAAGCGGCGGTGACAATTGATATTTTCATTAGGCAATGAAGTGATACCCAAGCACAATCTTAACTACTGTGCGGGAGACATCTGCAACCAGATATTCTTCTGGGGCTTCCCATTTCAAACTGGTATTGAGAACAACGTTGACTGCCCGTAACAGATCATCTTTATTGCCGCCAGCCAAGATGTTGCTACCAACTTCAACGGTTTCTGCCCGTTCAGTTACATCACGGATCGTTACATTCGGCACGCCAAAAATGGCACACTCTTCCTGCACGGTCCCGCTATCACTAATAACACAACGTGCGGTCTTTTCTAGCTTGACGAACTCAAAAAAGGGCAGGGGAGTCATGAAGCGCAAGTAGGTTTCGTCGATTTTGACATGAAAGCGTTCTAACTTGCTTTTCGTACGTGGATGCAAACTCACAACAACCGGCTGCTGATAAGTTGAGCCAATTGCTTGTAACCCTTCAATAAGCCCAATAAGTCGCGCTTTTTCATCAACATTTTCCGCGCGGTGCATCGTCACTAAAAAGAACTCGCCAGCCTTTAAGCCCATGTCATCTAAGACTGAGCTAGCATCAATTTGTGCCTGATAGTGTTCTAGCACTTCATAAATTGGGTTGCCTGTGACGTAAATTCGGTGTCGTTCAATACCTTCACGTATCAGATTATCTTTACTACGGTGTGTATATGGCATCAAAATATCGCTAGCATGGTCGATGATACGACGATTGACCTCTTCTGGTACGCGGTCATCATAACAGCGGTTCCCTGCTTCCATATGATAAACCGGGATTCCCATCCGCTTGGCGATGATGGCACTTAACGCGCTGTTTGTATCACCCAAAATTAACACCCGATCGGGTTTTTCTTCGCGGATGATGTGTTCTGTCTTGGTTAAAATTTGCCCAATCTGGCTACCAAACGAATCAGCCTGAACGTTCATGTAATGATCGGCTTCGCGCACACCTAATTGCTGAAAAAACACATCGTTGAGGTTGAAATCAAAATTTTGCCCTGTATGAACTAACACATGGTCACACAGGGTATCTAGCAGCGCAATAACCCGACTCAGCCGGATGATTTCCGGGCGGGTTCCTAAAATTGTCAGGACTTTCATAAAACCTCCGTGCTGGAAGGTCTCCAGCTTAAGTGAGTGACGTGATGGTTAGGCTTTTTCTCCCATGCGATGCTCTTCAATATATTCCTGAAGCAGGTCACGCAGTTCTGTCACCCCTAGGGTTGTGTTAGAAGAAGAGTACTCGCCAGTTAAAGCAGGTTCCCCTAATGGTTCATTTTGCAGTTCTGGCAACATTGGGCGAATGACGTAATATCCATCACGCTCAATCGTTTGATGTGCTTCTTCCTCAGATACAAGAATTTCATGAATTTTTTCGCCGGGGCGTATCCCTGTTACTTTGATTTCAATCTCTTGGTCACCAATTAAGGCGGCTGCTAAGTCTGTGATTTTCGCAGCGGGCACTTGGGGGATATATAATTCGCCTGGTTGTGCGCCTTTGATCGCTGCAAAAACAGTATCAACCGCTTTATTCAAACTCAGTAAAAAGCGGGTCATGTTAACATCTGTGATTGTTACGGGTCCACCATTTTTGATTTGCCCTAAGAACAGAGGCACAACAGACCCGCGAGACGCGATCACATTGCCATATCGGACAGCCACCAGGCGCGTATCATTCCACATGTTGCCTTCCACGATGATCCGCTCCATGATCGCTTTGGTCATTCCCATGACATTAATCGGTTTGCAAGCTTTATCAGTTGATAGGGCAACCACAGTTTCTACGTTTGTTTCGTTAGACCGTGTGGCATTAACAATATTTTGTGCCCCCATGATATTGGTTTGTACTGCCTGCCCTGGGAAATATTCACAAGTTGGAACTTGCTTTAATGCCGCGGCATGAATGACGACATCCGCCTCTCTTACAGCAGATAAGACCGAAAGCGGATCACGAATGTCACCAATACGGAAGCGCAACAACCGTTTGAAATTTTCAAAAATGATCTCATCGGTGGCTGCTTCACGGTTGATATACGAAAGCCGCATATAATGTTGTTTTGCCTCATCACGAGAGAAAACCGTGATGTTTTCTGGTTGTCCCATTTCACCAGAAAGCAATCGTTTAACGACAACTTGCCCAAAAGAGCCAGTCCCGCCAGTAATCAGAATACGTTTACCTTCAAGTGGAAGCGTCATTGCTTGTTTCCTTTTTCTACTCATTTCCAATTTTCATAGGGTGTCGGGTCTGTTGCCATTTGCTGGATCATAACTTCCCACGCTGGTGGTTGAAACCCGATTGCTTGCCGGAATTTTGTGCTATCCAAGCTGCGATCAATTTGGACTGTTTCATCTGGTTCAATATTGATGTTGACTCCATAAGCGTCTTTAATCAAATGTAACAGATCATATTTATTGATTGGGTCTGACGACACATGATATACTCCATGCAGGGTAGGGTGATGGTCAATCACCTGGCTAATGATTGTTGCCAAAGCTAGCGTTGTGAAGCCTGTATAAATAGCCTGTTTGAACCCTTTTACGGTACTGCCTGGTGGGTTGCTTAAAAACCACTCAACCAGCCCGGAGCGTGTACTTAATTCCCGTCCAATAATAGATGTTCGTAAAGTCAGCGCGTGGGGATAATCAACCTCACCTAAAAATTTTGTACGCCCATAGAGGTCTTCGGCATCAGATGGGGAGTCTTCAGTATACATTGTCCCACGTCCATTAAAGACACAATCTGTGCTGATGTGAATGAAACGTGCATGAGCAGCTGCACTTAAATCAGCCAGTTGATGCGGCAAAAGAGCGTTAATTTTGATGCTAGGTAGCGGGTCTTTGCTTGCCTTTAACTGTTTGATGATACCGACACAGTTGATGATAATATCCGGTTTAACTTGCCCAACTGCGCGGATAATTGTGTTAAAATTTTCTGCATCAACACCTGTGATGATACGCTCTTGGTCAAAGATGCTAAATTTTTTATAGGTTGAAAAAGGTTGGCGAACCGTCCCATAGACATCATATTGCTCATGATATAGCTGATAAAGCTTATGCCCAAGCATACCAGCCGCGCCAATAATCAAAATACGCATCATTCAGCTTCTTTCAAGGCTACCTTTGCCCATTCCATGTATTCTGCTAGCCCGGTTTTCAAATCCACAATTGGCTCGTAGCCAAAGGCTTTTGCAGCAGCGGAGATATCTGCAAGGCTATGCCGGACATCACCAGGGCGGGGTGGTCCATATGTGACTTGTGGCTTAATCCCTGATGTTTGGCTCATCAATTCCACAAGATGATTAATTGTGATACGTGTGCCACTTCCTAAATTGAACGCGCCAGATGCATCACTCATGGCAGCTAAATAGTTGGCACGTGCTACATCGTAGACATTAACAAAATCACGAGTTTGTTCTCCATCACCAAAGATGGTGATGGGCTTATGGTTAATCATTTGATAAGCAAATATCGGGATGACATTGCCATAGGCATCAAAGCGTTGGTTAACGCCATAAACATTGAAATAACGCAGGCAAACTGCCTGGATACCATACAACTTACCGTATGCCAATACCAATTTTTCGGATGCGAGTTTTGTTGCACCATATGGAGAATCAGGATCAATCGGGTGTAATTCGTCGATCGGCAAGGTTTTTAATTCACCAAAAATGCCGGCGGATGATGTAGACACAATGCGTGAAACATTGTGTTGGCGCATGGCTTCTAAAATGCGCAATGTGCCAATAACATTAATCTCAGCATCTTCAATAGGATGGTCAATACTGCGTTTATTCCCAACAGATGCAGCTAGATGAAACACAACATCCACGCCCTGCATGGCAGTGTTGACGATTTTTTCGTCACGAATATCTCCCTGAATAAAACAAATATCAGGAAATGGTGCAAGATTTTCCTGATAGCCGGAGAGCAAGTTATCTAGTACGACAACTTCATGCTGTTCTTGATATAGCAGTTTTACAATATTTGAGCCAATGAAACCGGCTCCACCTGTAACTAACGCTTTAATGAGGTTGCTCCTAGAATTACTGCTTGACAAACGTGTAGTTTACAGGAAAATCTTGGTTTTTGTCTATTGTGGGTAGTTTTTTTAAAGATTTAAACGCAAAATAGCGGGAATAAACTAACGGTATTACCTAGAAATTATATGGCAGAACAAACAGAATATCGCCTGATTATTGATGCAAATCAAAACGGAATAGGGTTTAAGCTCAAAGAGTTGTGGGAATACCGTGAATTGTTGTATTTCCTCACTTGGCGGCAAATTATTGTCCGTTACAAACAAACGGCTGTTGGGGTTGCCTGGGCGTTGATACAACCGATTGCCAGCATGGTTGTGATGACAATTGTGTTTAGTGTAATTTTGAAGGTTGATACTGGCGATATTCCGTATCCTGTGTTTGTGTTAAGTGGGTTGATCTACTGGCGGTATTTTTCTGCTGGATTGACGGGTGCGGGGCAAAGCCTTGTTAATAATTCTGCGCTGGTTAGTAAAGTCTATTTTCCGCGCCTCATTATTCCAATTTCAAGCACTTTGAGTCCAATTATTGACTTTTTATTGTCGTTTATTATCTTGCTGATCGTGATGATCCTCTTCAATACTCCTATTCCACCTCAGATCATTCTGATGCCTGCATTTGCCGGTTTAGCATTTTTAACAGCGTTATCTGTATCGCTCTGGTTTTCTGCGCTGAATGTCAGATATCGTGATGTCAACCATATCATTCCATTTGTACTGCAAATTTGGATGTATATTACGCCGATTATGTATCCACTCTCCACGGTTCCAGAAGGCATAATCCGTACAATTTATCGGCTTAATCCGATGGTCGGCGTGATTGAAGGGGCACAGTGGGCGATGATTGACTCAGCAGCACCTGATGGTGGGACTCTACTTCTCAACTTCATTGGGGTAGTATTGCTTTTATTGGGTGGTATAATTTTTTTCAATCGTATGGAACGTTCGTTTGCAGATTTTATTTAAATGACTCAACCAGCTATCTCAATCCAAAACTTAAGCAAAAAATATATACTAGGGGCAAACAGTGCTGATTCTTTACGGGAACGCCTAACGCAACTGTTCCGACTGGGGCAGGGTAGTCATCAACCGGAAGAGATTTGGGCGTTAAAAGACATCAACCTAGAAGTACAGCCTGGAGAAGTCTTAGGTATTATTGGGCACAACGGGGCTGGTAAAAGCACCTTACTTAAAATCTTATCGCGGATCACACATCCAACCACTGGGCGTATTGAAATTAATGGACGTGTTTCAAGCCTGTTGGAAGTTGGGACGGGGTTTCATCCAGAATTAACCGGGCGTGAAAATATTTATATGAACGCAGCTATTTTAGGGATGAAACGGGCAGAGATCAAAAAGAAATTTGATGAAATTGTTGCCTTTGCAGAAGTCGAAAAGTTTATTGACACCCCAGTAAAACGATATTCTAGCGGGATGTATACCCGCTTGGCGTTCTCTGTCGCCGCACACCTAGACCCAGAAATTTTGATAGTGGATGAGGTGTTATCTGTAGGGGAT
>RFHA01000249.1 GCA_003696565.1 Chloroflexota bacterium | reverse complement strand
GCGCATCAGGGATTGTGGCGATAGCATTAAAAAGATAATTAATAAACTCACGTAAGCCATCTAATTCTGTAAAGAAAAACCACCCAATAAACAACGTGGAAAACAATAAAATAACGCGGGCTGACCACTTTTCTATTGCAACATGATCAGTCATTTTTCACCTTCTAGATAAATAAGTAATTAAGTGGGACAAGTCTAGCTCATCCCACATTGACGAAAACATAAAGATCATTCGACTAGGCTATTATAATCCGCTAATTCAGCATCAGCACGCTCTTTAGCAATTGCTAAAGCCGCTTCAGGCTCTTCTCCACCATCAATAACAGCTTGAAACGCATCTAACAAATAGCCGCGGACCTCTGCTGATGGACCAAGTATCGCACCGGCAGTTGCAATATTTACTTCTGATTCAAGTAATTGATTCAAAGCAATTTCAAAAAATGGATTTTCATCAAACCAACCAGTATCATAAAGTTGTTCTACCGAACTTGTACGAGTAGGTAAATACCCACTCCCTTGTGCCCAGCGTACAATATTCTCTGTATTTGTAAGGTAAAACATAAAATCTAACGCAACAAGTTGTTCTTCTTGAGGATGCCCACCCATTAACCAGATACTGGCTCCACCAACTGTAACACCATTGTTTGAATCAGCATTAGGACGGAATAAAGGAGCAACACCTAAGTCCATCTGAAAAGGAGGTCCATCTGTTAAATCCATAATATTACTCAAACCACCAGAGCTATTAATTGTCATCGCGGCACGTTTAGTTCCAAAAGGAATTAATTCTCCAGCATAATTATGGCGCGACCCACTGTAACTATAAAACCCACGCTCCTTCATTTCTTGCCACCATTCCAACACATATAACATCTCAGGACTGTTATAATATACTTCTGTAGCACGCGCTGCACGTCCATTATCATTATTGGCGATTAATCCTCCCTGCATAGCAACCCACTGTTCAGGGAACCATGTCACCATGGGCCAAGTCATACAAGTATTCAATCCAAGATCAGCAGCCATCAAGGCTTCGCATGCCTGAAGAACTTCATCAAATGTTGTGGGGGGAGAATCTGGATCTAAGCCAGCAGCAACAAACAAATCGCGATTATAATATAGTAATGGATTAGACACATTCCAAGGAATACCCCATACTTCTTCCCCAATTGTGTAATATTCTCGGATTTGTGGCAGCAAGTCACTTAAAGATGCCAACTGCTCTTCTGTAGCTAATTCATTTAACGGAACAAATAGCTGAGTATCTGCGGCAAGTTGCGTTAAACCTTCTTCTACTTGGACAATATGAGGCGGGTTCCCCTGTGTTGCTGCTGCTAACGCAGCGTCAAATAGCTCTACATAATCTGTACTCATAGACCGTGCTGTAATAACAACATTGGGATGTTCCGCCATATATGCATCGATGATTTCTTGAATAACGGCAATTCGTACATCCGTAATTTCTTCTGTGTTTTCAACCTCACCAAAGATATGAACAAAAGTAATTTCAATTACATCATCTTGGGCAGCCACTCCAAATGAAAGCAAAAATACTAAAATCAAAGGCGAAATTATTTTTTTCAACATAATACACTCCTATAGCAATATAACTATCAGGTAAAAATACCATGATAAAACAAAATATACTTTAATCTTACGTTAAGAATATATCGTTTAGCCGCATTGCAAATCACACTAACTTTTTAGCTAAAGACATAAATTTGTCAACAATTTGTCAATTATAATAGAAATATTGTAATAAAAACTAGCAAATTCATTTTTCAATCGTTATGATTTACGTGTTCATGGTGTATTTATTACGAGTAGTGTAATGCGAAAATCTCTTCCTGTTTATTGGATAACTTGTTCATTCATTTTATTCGTTTTAATATTCATCTATCCTAAGGAAGTGTTTTCTGCAGAACCACCAAATTCGATCCAGAACCTCCTATTAACATCAATGTGTTCCCCAGAACCTGAAGTATATCGTGTTTGGCGAGTAAGAAACAGTAATTCAATTGATCTCGAATTCACATGGACAGTCTATGATTCTGGGCAATCTGGTAGTGGTATCGCTTTAGCCCACAGTGATGTATTCTTCAACACAACAACAGTTACTGGAGCAAACACAACAGTTATTTTTGTCAATGGCATTCAACATGATGTGAAAGCCAGTCAACCTAATGCTTGCAATCCTACCCCTGAACCACCAACATCAACAGTAACACCAATGCCTATTCCCACAAATACTGCTACCAATACACCTGAACAGTGGGATCGCTCTAGCATTAGTGTAACAGGGACGTGCTTAAATCACGTCCCTACATTTACAGTAATCAATGGCGGTGATGGAAATATGGCAGGGGCTACCCCCTGGACACTCTATGAAAATCCGCACGGTAATGATAACGGCACAATGGTCGAAAGTGGGCACGTTGGACCGTTAGCATCAGGTGATTCTGCAACATTATCATTTCCTCAACACGCAGGTAAAACACTTCGTTTAGTTGTTCAACAAAGACCTTATCACCCTGGTCATAGCCAACCACGTGATGAAGTATCAGCTAGTTGTGGGCAAGTGCCAACAAACACACCAACAGAGACGACATTACCGTCTTTCACACCAACTTTTACCATGACACCATCCCCATCCAATACACCAACATGGACATCAACGCCAACCAGTACTGCTACTCTTACACTAACTCCATCAGCAACCCAGTTACCATCTTTTCAACCACTCTCAGGATGCTTTGTAAGGCATTGGCACAGAAACGGACACACAGAATGGCGTATTATAAATCCAAATCCTGTTCCACTTATTCCCGGAACAGATGCAAAGTTACTCTATAACTGGGCTGTTTATAGTCAATTTAATGCTAGAGGAAGCATTCTTCAACAGGCATCTGGATGGGATAATCCAAATCCTAATCCTCTTAATACGGTTTATGCCCGCAGTCTCAAATTGGAATGGTATTTGTATAACAATGGGCAAGTAACCGATATTTTGGGGAGCATTGTTATTAATGCAAATGGTAGCAGCTGCTGCTATCCGCAACCAACGCCGACTTTCACCAGCACGCCGCGTCCAACTAACACGCCGTCCTTCACGCCGACTTTCACCAGCACGCCGCGTCCAACTAACACACCGTCCTTCACGCCGACTTTCACCAGCACGCCGCGTCCAACTAACACGCCATCCTTCACACCGACTTTCACCAGCACGCCGCGTCCAACCAACACGCCATCCTTCACGCCGACTTTCACCAACACACCGCGTCCAACTAACACACCATCCTTCACACCGACTTTCACCAGCACGCCGCGTCCAACTAACACACCATCCTTCACTCCAACGCCTACATCCAATTGCACATACGACGTTACTTCTGGTAATGTATATGGTTCCAATGGATT
>RFHA01000030.1 GCA_003696565.1 Chloroflexota bacterium | reverse complement strand
GCTATGATAGCGCGGCGATCCGCTCGTACTTGAGCGGGCAGGGCATTGAGCCGGTGATTCCGAAGCGTCGGAGCAAGGCGGTGCCGGAGCCAGAGCCGGTCTGCCCGGTGCGCTACCGGCGCCGCAACGTCGTCGAGCGCCTGATCGGTCACTTGAAGCCTGATCGGTCACTTGAAGGAGTGCCGTCGGTTGGCTTCGCGCTATGAGAAACTGGCGCGACATTATCTGACGATGGTCAAACTCGCCTGCATACGGCGCATCTTCAAACTCCATTTTTCAGACACTACCTAGTTGCAAACCGCATGATCAACCACCCTCAGTAGTGGAAACGAAAACGATATGAAGTACACGATAAAAATAGGCAATCCTCGCCTTCTAGAGGTCGGCTTGGAGCTACGTGTTCCTGACGAGGCTAATCTCATTGCGAAGGAGCTTAATCAGAAAGCGATTCCTGCAATCGCGAAGGATACCCTTCTGGCTGAGCAAATAGAGAAAGCTGTTCAGCAATTGCCCTCCACACATGAACTAATCGTTGATGACAGCCGCAGTGCTCTTGCCTCCATTCCAGATGCCAGTGTTCACCTTGTTGTCACGTCGCCTCCATACTGGACCTTGAAAGAATATGTGAATGCAGAGGGACAACTTGGTTTTGTTGATGATTATGACGAGTTTCTTGATCAATTAGATGATGTCTGGCGCAATGTCTATCGAGTCCTTGTCCCTGGAGGGCGGGCAGTTATTGTGGTAGGCGACGTATGTCTATCAAGGCGGCAGTACGGTAGGCATGTTGTGTTTCCGTTGCACGCGAGTATTCAGGATCGCTGTCGAAAGATTGGGTTTGATAATCTGGCGCCAATCATATGGCATAAAATTTCTAATGCACAGACTGAAGTTAGCCGTTCTTCAAGTTTCTTAGGCAAGCCGTATGAGCCAAACGGGATCATAAAGCATGATATAGAATATGTATTGTTTGAACGTAAACCCGGAGGATACCGAAAAGTTGATCTACCGACAAGGCTTTTGTCAGTTATCCCTGAGGAGCGACACAAAGAATGGTTTCAGCAGATTTGGAGCATTGGGGGAGCATCCACAAAGGATCACCCGGCTCCGTATCCACTTGCTCTTGCTGAGCGGCTTGTGAGGATGTTTTCATTCGTGGGTGACGTAGTGCTAGATCCGTTCTCTGGTACGGGTACAACAAGCCTAGCAGCAGCACGATGGGGGCGCAACAGCATAGGAGTTGAGGTCGTCCAAGAGTACGTGGAAATAGCTAAGGCCAGGCTATTGAAGGAGGTGAAAACATTTAGTCTTCGTTTCCCTAATTCAGGTAGCGGTATTCGTAAGGACCGAACCGGTCGCCTTCCTCAAAAGGCGGTATAATTTGCCGCATCTTAACGCAGAGTTAGACGGTCTTGCTTTGCTCGAGCTTCAGCGTATCCTGCGCTTCGCCTCATCTATCCCACTTGGCTGAATCGCTACCTCTGAATCGCCTCCCCCTGACGCGGATGTTGCGCCTGGTTACAGCCGGTGCGGCTACAGCACCTCGCGGAGGAAGCGGCCGGTGTGGCTCTCGGGGTGGGCGGCCAGGTCTTCGGGGGTGCCCTCGGCCACGACGAAGCCGCCGCGCCGCCCGCCTTCCGGCCCCAGGTCGATCACCCAGTCGGCGCTCTTGATCACGTCCAGGTTGTGC
>RFHA01000248.1 GCA_003696565.1 Chloroflexota bacterium | reverse complement strand
TCATAAGAAAGCAATCATATAGTATGGTTTTAATGGATATTCAGCCTGAAATGTCCATTGCTTTAGGTTTAGTGAATGAAAATTCTTTAATAGTTAAAATCACTCGTAAATTGTCAAAATTAGCACTACAAAATGCCAGCGGTGTTGTTGTAATTGGTAGATGTATGTTAGAGAAATTAGAAAATCTTGGAGTTCAAAAGGAGAAAATAACTGTTATTTCCAATTGGGCAGATGAGCAATTAGTATTCCCGATTTCAGTAAATGAAAATAAACTTCGTCAAGATATGGGCTGGCAGAAGAAATTTGTTGTGCTTTACGCTGGAAATATAGGTTTACCTCAGTATTTTGAGGATTTATTATCTGTTGCAGAGAAACTTTCAGGCAATAAAAATATTCAATTTGTTTTTATTGGGGAGGGGAGACAAAAAATAAAAATTAAAGAAATAATAAATAATAAAAATTTGTCAAATGTTCAATTATTACCGTTTCTACATTTACAATATTCACTAGCAGAAATAATGAGCAGTGCTGACCTCCACTTTGTCTCATTGAAAGAAAAATGTACCGGGTTAGCTGTTCCTTCTAAGGCGTACACTATTTTTGCGTCTGGCCGCCCGTTAATTTTCCAAGGCAATAAAAAATGTGAAATCGCACTTATTCTAGAAGAACATAATAACGGCATTACTGTACCCATAGGAGATGTTAATTCCCTTCAGTCTGCCATCGAGAAATTATTTGAGAATAAAAATTTACGAGAGAGTATGGGAAACAAATCTCGTTGGTTAGCGACTAACTTGTTAAGCCAGAAGGTAGCTATTAAAAAGTATGTGGATTTTTTAATTGGTTCGAGGATTAGTGAAAGTGGGTAGTGGTGTGTCATTTATACCTATCATTTTAATAGGTGCTGCGCGCTCTGGGACAAAATTGTTACGTGATACGATCGCGTTGCATTCCCAAATCGAAAAAGTTCCGTATGATATCAATTACATTTGGCGATTAGGAAATGAAGCTATTCCTCATGATGAGTTACCTCCCGATAACGCTACTCCGGAAGTAATAAGAAAAATACATAAGGGTATATTGCATTATCGCAAGACTCAGGCTCCTTTATTAATTGAAAAAACTGTAAGCAATAGTTTAAGACCCACTTTTACTAACCGTGTTTTTCCAAATGCGTACTATATACATTTAATTAGGGATGGGCGGGATGTTGTTGAATCATCTCTTCGTCAATGGCTTGCTCCACCAAATTGGCACTATATTATGAAAAAAGCCTCTTCCTATCCTATAAATCAGGCATTTGGTTATGCATTAAACTACTCTATTACAACGATTTATAAAATGTTAGGGTTTCATGATATAAAGACTAGCACTTGGGGGCCAAGGTACAAAGGTATTGATGTTGATGTAAAAGAAAATGATTTAGTGACAGTTTGTTCTTTGCAATGGAGATATTCAATTGAAAAATCATTACATGGGTTAAAAAAAATTGGCGATGATAGGGTTTATACGCTACGTTACGAAGATTTTGTAGTAGATCCTTATGGTTATTTATCTCAAATTGCATCATTTATTGGGGTTAATCAAGATGATTACCTTGGTGCTGACTTAAGTCATATATCTCGCGAAAACGTAGGAAAGGGATGTTCGGCAGTTACATCAGAACAATTAAATATTATGATGAGTATAATTACTGAACCATTACAACAATTAGGATACATATAAAAATGAAAATAGGAAGTAGGAAAATTAGAGAAACTTACCTCCCTTTTGCATTGCCAGACACAGATGGAACTGAAATTGAATTAGTTACGGAGTCAATTCAGTCTGGTTGGCTTACAACTGGCCCAAAAACAAAACAGTTTGAGTCTGCATTTAAGAAGAATATACATGCTGAGTATTCAATTGCAGTAAATTCTTGTACGGCTGCGATGCATTTGGCTCTGGAGGCTATTGGCCTAAAGGCAGAGGATGAAGTAATTACTTCACCTTATACTTTTGCTGCTACGGCTGAAGTTGTTCGTTACTTTAATGCTAAACCAATTTTTGTGGATATTAGATCTAATGATTTTAATATCAATGTTGACTTGATTGAATCTGCCATTACGTCTCGCACACGAGCTATTATTCCAGTGCATATCGCTGGTTTACCAGCTGATTTGGATGCTATATTTACCATTGCAGAAAAATATAACTTGGCTGTAATCGAAGATGCTGCTCATGCTTTTCCAGTACGTTACCGGGAACGTATGATTGGTTCTCCTCCACCATCTTCAAATATTATGCATGCGGTATGCTTTTCGTTTTATGCGACTAAGACAATTACTACTGGTGAGGGGGGGATGATTTGTACAAATAATGAGGAAATAGCAGAGCGGTGCCGTGTTATGGCTTTACATGGTATTAGTAAAGATGCTTGGAAGCGCTATACTGCCGAGGGTTCCTGGTATTATGAAATTGTGGCACCGGGCTTTAAATATAACATGACAGATATCGCCGCGGGTATAGGGCTGGCGCAATTGGCCAAAGCTGAACAGATGCGGCAACGCCGGCAGAAGATCGCGCAACGTTATACCCAGGCTTTTGCTTCTCTGCCGCATCTCCAGACCCCAAGTGATCGGGATGATTGTCAACATGCTTGGCATCTTTACATGCTACGTTTGAATCCGGATCGCTTCCCTGGCTTGGCATCGCTTCCTAACCCTGACAAGGGGGGAGACGGCGGGGTCCGGGCAGCGTTTATCAGGGAACTCAAGGTGCGCAATATCGGTGCCAGCGTTCATTTCATTCCCCTGCATCTCCATCCCTACTACCGAGAGACCTACGGTCACCGCCCGGAGGATTTTCCTGTGGCTTACCGCGAGTACCTTCGTGAGGTTTCCCTGCCCATTTACAGCAAAATGAGCGATGATGATGTAACCGATGTCATCTCGGCCATTCTTGATATTGTGGAGCAGTTCGGTGAATAATTCGATCAGGCGAGCCGTGGATGTTGTTGTCTCTGGTGTAGGAATTATCATCCTTAGCCCGCTTTTTGTGCTGGTTGCCATTGCTATCAAGCTGGACTCAACGGGGCCGGTCTTTTATCGGGCGCTACGCGTAGGTAAAGATGGTATTCCTTTTCGGCTGTATAAGTTTCGTAGTATGGTCGTGGATGCCGATAAGTGTGGACCAGGAATAACGGCCGCCAGCGACGATCGTATTACCCGAGTAGGCCGCTTTCTGCGCCGTACTAAAATTGATGAATTTCCGCAACTAATCAATGTTCTACGAGGAGAGATGAGTCTGGTTGGCCCTCGCCCTGAAGATCCCCGCTATGTGGATAAATATACCTCCGAACAGCGTCAAGTATTGAATGTGTGCCCTGGTATCACTAGTGCGGCTTCTTTGGTTTATCGCCATGAAGAACAATTACTTAGCGGAGAAAATTGGGAAACTTACTATCGTAATGTTGTATTACCTGATAAGTTAGCTATCGATCTTGCATATCTTGAAAATCGAACACTAATCAGTGATTTGATATTGATATTGCGTACTATTGTTGCTGTTTTTGTATAGATATGATTTTTTTGATGTAGAAAACCTTTTCAGGCTCCAGCCTGACTGCGGCCGAAAAACAGCGTGTCGTAGATGTCGTTCGTGCCGTTTATGAGGGGAATTTTGATGTCGCAAAAGTTGCGTAACC
>RFHA01000247.1 GCA_003696565.1 Chloroflexota bacterium | reverse complement strand
CCAATGAAGTGACAGCCTTCAATGATCTGATTTCAGACGGTTCGGCGACTATTGGGGCAGGTATTCCTGCTGCTGGTCAGGCGATGTGGGGACCCACGCCAGCGGCGCAGAATTTCGCGGCGCGGCGGGCAGCGTTGGGGCAATTGTTGGAAAATGGCAGCACAACCCCAACTATCACCACTCCCGGCGGCACTGTTCCGGCAATCTGTGGTAGTACGGCAATCTCCACGGATGAAAACTATCTTAATTTCTGCTTTGGGGACTTTGATGATCCTGGCAACCAGGATACGGTCATTGATATTCTGTTCACTGTGACAGTTAGTAATGATCCATTTGCAGATGGTTTATTCCTGACGAATTACACCCAAGCGGGGACTGGTTCAACCAATTCTGGTAATGCGACATCAGAGCAGATCGTACGGTTTGAACTGCGTGAACCGATTTTGTTGGTTCGTAAAGGGATTGCCGATAGCGATAACCCCAACGAGAGCTTTAGCGAAACGCCAAATTCAAACTTGAATGGTGTTGGTAGCAGCGCAACGCCACCTTTTACACCGCCTATTGAAAGTTCACAAGGTGGTGGGAACGGGCAGGCTGATGTTGGGGTGAATGCCGATGCTGCCGGCTTGGATGCAGGTGACTTGGTGCGATTTGTGATTACGATTCAAAACACGGGCGGTAGCGCGGCGTATGACATCACCATCAATGATGTGTTGCCACCTGGGTTAACGGCTGCATCGGTTCAGAACTTTAACATTACCTTAGGTGATGGCACACCACTGAGCTATACACTTCCAGGTGGTGGCGCAGCAACACCGGCAGATTTCTTCAGTTTGCCAGGGATTCAAATTGTTGATCCGGCAGCAGGGGCTTGCCAGCATCCGACTGTTGATCCGGCGGCGGCGGTTATTCTCATCACGTATGATCTACAAATTGATAACACCGTCGGCGCGGGTGATATCTTGATTAACACCACGACAATCACCAATTATGCCGGGACAGAAGGCGGACCCAATCATGTGCCAGACCCTGCTGAGCAACCGAGCGATGATGCCCAGATTCAAATTTTTGGTGATCTTGGCAAGGTCATTGTTTCTACCACAGAGCCAGATACACCGGAAACTGGCGATGGATCAGATATTGCAAATGCGCGTCCGGTGCTGATTGGTGAAATTGTGACCTTCCGCTTGACGTTTGATGTGCCGGAAGGGACGACAAACAATGTGCAAGTGGTGGATAACCTGCCAGCGGGGATGCAGTTCCTCACTGGGTCAGAATCAATTAACCTGGTCAATGTAAACACTGGTTGGACGGCACCAGTCACTGTGACAGGGGGCGGGTCGCCTGGGGCGGCGGTGACGTTCGACTTTGGTAACATCACCAATACGGATAGCGACACGGATACGGAATCAGTTGAAATCATATTCAGTGCGATTGTGAATAATATCGCAAGCAATCAAGACGGTACGAATCTGGACAATACGGCTGATTTAATAGTTGGCGGTTCTACACTGGCAACATCTGAGGAACGCTGGGTGACGATTGATGAGCCGAATCTGGTTGTCACGAAAACGCAAGATGTCAATACGGGTGATGCAGGTGATACGATCACATATACCATCCGCGTTGAAAATACCGGTAATGCGCCGGCTTATGACCTGGCACTGACTGATAACTTGCCGACGACGTTTATCACATTTAACACGGGCTTTACGACCAATGGCGTAGCACCAGCGGCGGTGAATCATGCGGCTGGTGTGGTGACGGCAAGCTGGGATCAATTAAACGCCGGTCAATTTGGCGAAATTACCTTTACAGTGACAGTTAACAACACGGTTACGCCAGCGGATTCATGGGTGAATACGGCGACGGTTCTTTATAATTCACTACCAGACGCTGATGGAACCGGTAATAATGTGCCAGGTGGTTCTGGTGCAAGTGATGGTCAACGTGATGGCACCGACGGTGCTGTCGGTGTGAATGACCTAACCGCTAGTGGATCAACGCCAACCTTTACGGTGAACGTCCCGCAGATTACAAAGGCGTATCTGGATACCTCGGAAGATCATACCGACCCAGGCGATACACGTAGTGGTGCAAACAATGCGAATGAAGTCCCCTTAGTGATTGGTGAGATCATTCGCTATCAGCTGCGGGTTGATTTGGTTGAAGGGGTGCATAATGGTCTGGTGGTGGTGGATAATTTGCCGCCAGGGTTGGAGGTGATCCGCGATAGCGCATTTACGATTACTTTACCGGCGGCTGCCACCAGTACACGCACTGGATTGACACCCGGCAGTACAGTTTCAGCATATGATGATGCTGGCACGATCCAAATTGATGCGGCGGCGATCCCCTCCACAGCACCGTTGACGCTTGATTTTGGGGATGTGACAAATAGCGACACAGACAATAACACAACCGAAACTATCGTAATTGAATTCAACGCGCTTGTGTTAAACAACAACCCCAGCAATCAAAACGACCGCAACGATCAACGGGATAACACCGCGCAAGTTAATGAAGACGGTGTAACCCGTGATACATCGAACACGCTCCATGCGCGTATTCGTGAACCATTGGTGACGATTAATAAATCTGCATCACCAACTAGTGGTGACGCAGGCGATACAATCACCTTTACCTTGATTGTGACCAATGATAACGATCCAAACGGGGCAACCGCGTTTGACTTGCGTGTGATCGATGTGCTGCCCGCGCAATATACCAACGTCAGCTTAGTGTCTACGAGCGTTGCTCCATCGGCAAATGCTAGTGGGGGTAATACAATTGATCTGACGTTCACCAGCTTGGCACAAAATGCCTCGATTACTATTACTTATACGGCTGATTTGGTCAGTGGTGTGGCTCCAGCACAGGTCATCACTAATACAGCAGACCTGACATGGACAAGCTTGCCGGGGAATTTTGGTACGGCGGATGGTACTGGTGGTAACAATACCGGTTCTGATCTTTCTGAGTTAGATACCAATCAAGGCGGCGGGCATGATAGCGGTGAAGATCGTGGTGAACGGAACGGCAGCACCACAAATCAGAATGATTACACCAACACCGACTCGGAAAATGTGACGGTGGATAACGTTGCGCCGCTTAAGGCTTTGTTTGTCACCAGCGAAGGGCATACTAGCGAAGCCTTTGACGGCAGTGCGGGAAACGAGCGTCCTGTGGCGATTGGTGAGGTCGTGACCTTCCAGTTAGTGCTGGATGTACCAGAAGGCACAAGCAATGACATTATTCTGAGTGATGTGCTGGTTCCAGGGCTGACTTTCATTGATGGTACGGTTTCAGTCTATACGAATTCTGCCACCAACATGACCTTTAGTGACATTGGGGGCGTGGTTCCAACAACGCCGCCTGGGTTAGCCATTCCGTCTGATCCTGATACAGCAGCACCGGCTGCGCCAGGAACGTATTTCTACAACAGTACGACGCGCACGGTGGAAATTAACATCGGCGATGTGCTGAACAACGATACAGACGCTGATGCCGAACAGATTATTGTGCTGTTCAGCGTGGTGGTGGCAAACGATGCTGTTACAGGTGATACGAACGGTAACGGTGTTAATGACCTGGGCGACATCTGGACGAATGAGTTCAGCGCAAGCGTGGCTGGCAATTCACCTGTGACTTCGACACCGGTCGGTGTCATTGTGGTAGAACCACAAGCCAGCATTACCAAGACAATCAACCAAACGCTATCGAACCCATCCGGTACAACCACGTTTGACGCTGGTGACACAGTGGTGTATGACGTGGTGTTCACCAATACAGGTAACGCCACCGCGTTTGAAATCAACATTGTGGATATATTGGTAGCGGAACTGGACTTTATTGGTGGTCCAACATCCGTGGAGGTGTATGACAGCAGTAATGTCTTGCTGACCGCTGGTGTGGATTACACGGATAATTCTGTTTTCACTGACCCTGGCGAGCAAGCTAATGTGATTATCCCAAGCCTTGCAGTGGGTGATTTTGTCACCGTGCGGCTGCGGACAACCGTGTTAGAGACCGTCACGGCTGGGCAGGTTATCCAGAACGACGTGACAGGCACATGGACAAGCTTGCCCGGTAATCAGGGTACAGGGAATGCAACCCCAGGTGCCAGTGGTACGCCAACCGGCGAACGTGATGGCAGCGGTGGCACCAATAATGATTACTCTGTGACGAATAACACAACATTCCCGGTTGCGGCAGTATTCAGTGCTCAAAAGAGCATCACCGCAACTTCAGAAACACATACCGATGACAGCAGCCTGCCGAACACAGGCGCGAGCAATGTGCCGGTGGCAGTGGGTGAAATTGTGCGCTATCGGTTGGTTACAGGGTTGCCAGAAGGCACCATGCTCAATCTGCAACTGACTGATCAGTTGGCAGTGGACGGCGTGCCGGTGATTGTGCCAATCTTTGATGAAAACTTTGAACTTAGCACCGTAAATCAGCAATCAGGTACGTTGAATTTCAATAGCTTCCCTGGTTTGAATGCAGCGGATTCTGCTACGGTTGATCTTTACGATGCGGGTGGTACGGCGCAGTTCGCTGGTTTGGTCAACTACAATAGCGCAACAAACTTCCTGAGTGTGGACTTTGGTAACGTGGTCAACAGCGATGGCGATGCTGACATCGAATATCTGGTGTTAGAATTTAACGCGCTGATTGTCAACGTGGATCAAGTCAAATTAGGTGATATTTACGCAAATGAATACCGCGTTTTCAGTGAAGATTCTGGTGCGCCTGGTGTACCGGTGCAACGTGTGGTATCCAACAATGTCACGGTACTATTGCAAGAACCGCAAGCCACCCTGACTAAGACAATCAACCAAACGCTATCGAATCCATCCGGTACGACTACGTTTGACGCTGGTGACACAGTGGTGTATGACGTGGTGTTCACCAATACAGGCACAACCACCGCGTTTGAAATCAACATTGTGGATATATTGGTAGCGGAACTGGACTTTATTGGTGGTCCAACATCCGTGGAGGTATATAACAGCAGCAATATCTTGCTGACCGCTGGCGTGGATTACACGGATAATTCCGTTTTCACTGACCCTGGCGAGCGTGCTGATGTGACAATTAACAGCGTGGCAGCGGGTGATTTTGTCACCGTGCGGCTGCGGACGGTTGTTCAGAGCAGTGTCACCATTGGGCAGGTTATTCAAAACGATGTGACGGCATCCTGGACGAGCTTACCGGGCAACGGTACCGTACCGAACCCAACTGGTAGCGAAACACCGGGTGGTAGTGGTGCAGATAACGGCGAACGTGATAATAGCGATGTGGGTGGCTCTGGTACACCAGATGATTATCAAACCACCGCAAACGTCACCTTTACGGTTGCCAGCACCATTAACACCATCAAGAGCATTGACGGGACAAGTGAAGCGCACACCAGTGACACAACTGCCGATACGCCAGCTGATCCGCGTCCATTGGTGGTTGGTGAGGTAATTACGTATCGCCTTGTGGTAGAAATGCCGGAAGTCACCTCGCCGGATGTGGTGATACAGGATGTGTTATCGACTAATATCGAATATATCCCTGGTACAGCGCGGGTCAGCTATAGTGCGGATAGTGCCTTCACGGGGACGGGCACATTTGGTGCAAATGAAATCAACCCGACAACAGCATTCAATGAAACGGGATATCCAAGCTCTGGTCAGGTGACATTCGGCGTGACTGCACCACGTGAACTGACATTCAATATTGGTCAAGTTATTAACAATGATGGTGATGGCACGGCTAGCGCAGAACTGTTGATCGTGGAGTTTGATGTGGTGGTGGTTAATACCAGCACAAACACACTTGGTGCCATTTGGGCAAATAACTTCACGGTTGATTTGAACAATGACGGCACGGATGAATCAACCTCTAATAATGTGAATCAGGTGATCCAAGAGCCGGATTTGACAGTCAACAAGACGATAGTCGGCACACCGCCATCAGATGCGGGTGACCAAGTTACCTATGACTTGACCATCACAGCGGCTAATGGCGCAAATAACACAACTGCGTTTGACATCCGTGTGTTTGATGCACTTGACTCTGATCTAACGTTGTTGTCTTATAGTATTCAAACCAACCCTGGTTATGTGACAATTGACAGTGATTTAAGTACGACTGGCGTAGCTGGTACGGTGGATATTACACTCAATCGATTGAACGCTGGGGATACGGTGGTCGTCCGTGTTGTGGCACAGGTACTCACAAGTGTTTCGCCAGGTCAGACAATTGGTAACAGCGCGGTTATTACCTGGACGAGTACACCCGGCACAAATGGCACTGGTAGCAGCACACCAGGTTCTGCAGGTACGGGCACCGGCGAGCGCACGGGACAGGATGGTGAAGCAGGTTCACCGAATAACTATGAGGATACATCCTCAACCGTTAACTTCACGGTGAATGCACCCGTGCCAGAAAAGAGCATTGTCAGCACGAGTGAAACACATACCGATAACAGCAGCCTACCAAATGATGGTAGCTCTAATGTGCCAGTGGTGGTGGGTGAAATCATCCGTTATCGTCTGGTGACGATCTTGCCGGAATCGACCTCAACGACTTTTGAAATGTCGGATGTTCTGGTAGCGGGTATTGAATATATCTCTGGCAGTGCGCGGGTTAGCTATTTGGCAGATACCGCACCAACATTCCACAGCGACTTTACGGGTATCCAGAATGAAACCACACCAACGTTTACTTTCCCTGCGTCACGTGTCACGTTTAATACTGGCACGCGAGAACTGCTCTTCAACTTTGGGCAGGTGATTAATAACGATGGTGACCCTGGCGCAGAACAAATCATCGTTGAGTTTAATGTGTTGGTTACCAATGATGCGGTCAACACGATTGGTCAGATATGGGATAATAGTTTTGATGTGGTGATTGACCGGGGCTTGCCGAGCGAAAACATCACGACTTCTAACGATGTTTACCACGTGATCCAAGAGCCATCTGTGGCAATTACCAAGTCTGCTACACCGCCAACGGTTAACCCGAACGATATTGTGACTTACGATATTGTGATTACCGCTGGTAGTGGTGCGAATGAAAGCGCGGCGTTTGATGTGGTCATTACGGATGTAATCCCAAGTACGCTAAATTACGTCGCTGGGTCTGCACAGCATATCAGCGGGGTTGCGCCGACGACGATTGACGACAGTGGTGCGCCGACCATCCTGTTTAACTATGCTCAGTTGAACCCAGGCGAGACAAGCACGGTTCGCATCCAAGCACAGGTGAACCTCACACCAATGCCTGGTGATACGCTCAGCAACAGCGCAGTTGTAACTTGGACAAGCTTGCCGGGCACTGGCACATCACCCAATCCGACGGGCAGCGATACACCGGGCAACAGTGGTGATCCAAACGGTGAGCGTGATGGTAGCGGCGGTACCAATGACTATACAGCCACCGACAACGGTGATGTTACAACCGCACAGCCGAACCTGCTTATCAGCAAGACACACGTCGGTAACTTTGCGGTCGGTGTAAACGGCACCTTTACCATCAGTGTCAGCAATCAGGGTCCTGGTTATACGACTGATACCATCACCGTGACGGATAACGTGCCGGTGGAACTGGTCGTCCAGGGTACGCCAAGCGGCACCGGTTGGAATTGCAGCGGGTCGTCTGGTCAGAATGTGGTTTGTACGCATCCGGGTCCATTGGCACCAGGGTCAAGCTTGCCGGACATCACATTGACGGTACAGCCCAGCACAGCGATCGGTTCACCGTTTACCAATACAGCGGTTGTTAACACAACGGGTGAACTTGACTCGTCTGATAATACCGATAATGACACTGTGATCGTTAACAGCAGCCCAGAACCAGATATGCGGATTGAGAAATTCAGCGTTGGCACGTTCCAGGTGGGCAACAACGGTACCTATACCATCCGTACCCAGAATGTGGGCACGGCAAACACAACGGGTACTATCACTGTGACGGATACACTGCCCGCTGGCTTAACGCTGGTGAGTGTCAGCGGCTCTAGCTGGGATTGCACTGGCTCAACAATCGGTGGTATGAATATCATCTGTACGACACCGGCGGTGATTGCGCCATCTGCTTTCGCACCAGATATCACTGTTGTGGTAGCGATTGACGCAGCAGCTGTGCCAAGTGTGACCAACACGGCAACAGTCAGCACACCGGGCGACAATAACTCGGCTAATGACAATGACGATGACACAACACCGGTTAATAACGGCTCCGCGCCTGATTTAACCATCAGCAAGACGCACGTGGGCAACTTCGCAGTCGGCGTGAACGGTGACTTTACCATCACCGTAACGAACGTGGGCAGCAGCAGCACAACCGGCACCATCACCGTGACGGATACTGTACCAACGGAACTTGTTGTGCAGGGCACGCCAAGCGGCACCGGTTGGGATTGCAGCAGCTCATCGGGGCAGAATGTGGTTTGTACGCATCCGGGTCCATTGGCACCAGGGTCCAGCCTGCCGCCGATCACCGTGACCGTACAACCGAGCACAGCGACCGGCTCACCGTTCACCAACACGGCACAGGTCAGCACGCCGAACGAAAGCAACACGACCAATAACAGCGATGATGACACCGTGATTGTTACAGCGACACAAGAGCCTGATTTAACCATCAGCAAGACGCACGTGGGTAACTTCGCAGTGGGTGTGAACGGAGACTTCACCATTACGGTAAGCAATGTTGGCAGTGGTGCGACGACCGGCACCATCACCGTGACAGATACCGTGCCAGTGGAACTAGTCGTCCAGGGCACACCAAGCGGCACCGGTTGGGATTGCAGCAGCTCATCGGGGCAGAATGTGGTTTGTACGCATCCGGGTCCATTGGCAGCAGGGTCAAGCTTGTCGCCGATCACCGTGACCGTACAACCCAGCACAGCGACCGGTTCACCGTTCACCAACACGGCACAGGTCAGCACGCCTGGTGATAACAACTCCAACAACGACAGTGATGATGACAGTGTGACTGTTGATAGTGCTGTCTCGCCTGATCTGTCGATCAACAAGAGCCATACAGGTAACTTCGTGGTGAATACATCGGCGAGCTACTCATTGGTGATTACCAATGTGGGAACTGGCGCGACAACCGGGACGATCACCGTGACAGATAATCTGCCAGGTGGTATGACCTTCACCAGTGGTACAGGCACAATCGGCGCAACACCATGGAGTTGTAGTGCATCTGGTCAGGTTGTGACGTGTACAAACACGGCGGTTTTGAACCCAGGTGCATCTACCACCATCACACTCAACATCAATGTGACAGCGGGTGCTTTGGGAAATACGACCAATGTGGCGACGGTCAGCACGCCAGGGGATAACAACTCCAACAACGATACCGATACAGACCCAACCCTGACGCTTGGTTCATCACAACCAGATATGATCATTACCAAGTCACACACTGGGGACTTTGTTCTGAATAATCCAACACCATATACCTATACATTGGTGGTACAAAATGTCGGTGGTGCGCCGTTCAACAGTGGTCCAGTTACCGTGACAGACCCTGTTCCGACAGCATGGCTAACGGTCAACGGCACGCCAACCGGTACAAATTGGGATTGCTCTGCAACGGTAGGGAATAATGTCAGTTGTACCTACACGGGCACATTCCCAATCAACCCAGGGGATACACTGCCGTCCATCACGGTGAGTGTGTTTGCAGATCAGCAGGCGGGGGTGTTTGATAACATCGCCACGGTCAGCGCAGCCGGTGATTCAGACCCGAGTAATGACAGTGCAACAGATCCAACCGTGATTAATGGCGCATCAATCTTTGACCCGCCATATGGCTTAAAGACGGTCAATGATGCTGGCTTCCCGGTGTTGGAATGGGGCATGGTATGGCTGAATCCGTATAATGTGACGGCGTTCAATGTCCGCGTGACGGATACGATCCCAGCGGGCACCACCTATGTGCCGGGCAGCCTGACTTGTACGGCAAACGGGGCTTCTACCACATCCTTGTGTGTCTATGATCCAGTGAGCAATCGCGTCATCTGGGAAGGCAACATCGCACCAGATACTGGCATCTTTGACCCAGCAGCGGCAAGCAACTCTGTTGTGATCGTCTTCCAGACGACGGTTGCCGATGGTGTGACGGATGTCTTTAACCAGGCATTTGCTCAGTGGGATGAGGACGGTGATGGTGACATCAGCGATGATGTCAGTGTTGGGCAAACACCCGGTCCACAGCAATCGCCAGAAGCGCGTTGGCAGCCAGAAACGGGCCCTGTTGTCCTCCTGTTCGATCCGTCCATCAACAAGATTGGCGTGCTAGAACGCGGGCAGATTGGTTTACCAGGTGAGCAACTCACTTGGCTGGTGACGATCACCAACAACGGTACAGTTCAGGGTACAGATGTGGTCGTTAGCGATACGCTCCGCCCAGAATTACGAATCGACGGTGCCGATACGGATAAGGGTACGGTCAGCATCAGCGGGCAAACGGTGACGTTCAGCATGTTCACGCTGGCTCCAGGTGAAGTGGTTCAGGCACGCATCTATACGACTGTCCTGGAAATTCCAGAGACTTACATCCATGAAAACGAGGTCACCTTGACCGGTAACGGACCAAACGGCGCGGTCACAGTCTCTACACGGGCGGAACTACCGATTGTTGGTGAACTGCCAGCAACTGGGGAAACGCCAGCTTGGCGATTGCCGCTGATTGTGGTGATGGCTGGGATTGTGATTGTGATCAGTGGGGCGGTGCTGATCCGCCGCCGGATGCTGGTGGAATAAATCACATTGGCATATGGTGATATAAACGAGCAGGGCATGGCAAGTGTCATGTCCTGTTTGTTTTTGTTAGCGAGGGGATAATGATTATAAGCGTGTTTCCATGATTTGAATGGGCAAATTCCGAAATGATCAAAATACCCCCTTTACAAAACCTGGAAATGTGTTATGATATAGATCGTGTGGGCATTTTAGAGCATAAGGCTCTGACCACAATGAGTACCCATAAGACCACCGCGTGACCTCAGTTCTGAAGTTAGTGTGTAGATTATGGCAGTACCAACTAACTTCAGGAGAAAAATCCAATGGCAGAACGTATCACAGGTACCGTAAAATGGTTCAACGCTGAAAAGGGATATGGTTTTATTTCCCCAGAAAGCGGCGACGATCTTTTCGTACATTATTCTGAAATCCAAAGCAGCGGCTTCCGTTCTTTGGAAGAAGGTGCGACGGTGGAATTTGAAGTCACCCAAGGCAGAAAAGGCAAACAAGCCAGCTCTGTTAACGTGGTGGAATAAGATTTCCAACTTTAGCTAAACAAAAGGACAGGTTACAATGCCTGTCCTTTTTTGATTCAAATATCAAGTGTTTTATAAACGAAATATGTGATATGCCCAGGGGGGCGATCGTTCAAAACACCAAAAGTTTGATAGCCTTGTCGATCAAAAAAGCGACGCAT